>JAAFID010000001.1 GCA_013297765.1 Cytophagales bacterium
GAAATGCAACATCATATACCTATCGCAACACTAAATTCGGCGTTGGCCTCTTATCCGCAATACCAGCTTTCAATAGATGGGGCGGCGACAGAAAGTTTTTGGGCCAATAAAATGGTATGGAAAAAAGCAAGTGCCAATACCATCAATTGTTTGGTAGGTTGCTCTATTGGCGATTTTGGGATGATTATTTATTTGCAAAACTACCACCCCCAAATGAATATGTTTTTAATGATGGGCTTGGCCATGGTTACTGGGCTTACTACCTCAGTGATATTAGAAACAGTTTTGCTACACATCAAAGAAAAATTTAATTGGCTATTGGCATTGAAAACTGCCTTCAGTATGTCGTTCATCTCTATGTTGGCCATGGAACTTGCTGAGAACACTACCGACTTTATGCTTACTGGTGGGCAGGTGGCTACCACCCATTATTTTTATTGGGTAGCGTTGGGCATCTCCTTATTAGCAGGCTTTATAGTCCCATTGCCTTATAATTATTATAAATTAAAGAAATATGGCAAGGCTTGCCATTGATTATAAAAAATGAAAATATACCTATTATTAATTGCCCTGATTTTCACTTCCATCGTTTCCATTGCCCAAGAACAAAAATCAGTAAGAGGAGTGGTGCTGGAAGAAACTTCCAAAGGATCATTTGTGCCACTCGTAGGCACTACCGTTTTTTGGCTGGGTACTACCCAAGGCACTGTTACCGACACCAGTGGCGTCTTTTCACTCCCATTGTCTTTACATATCGACTCTGGCTACACCGAACCCAAGCTAATCATTAGCTACCTTGGCTACCGTAGCGATACCATTGGTGTCAATAATTCCAATACCGGCAAAGTAAGAATTATTTTAAAAGAAGATAAATCACAATCGTTGAAAGAAGTAGAGGTTACTGCACATAGGCAAAGTAGTTTTATTGATGCCATTTCGCCACTGAACACTACAAACATGAGCGAAAAGGAACTGTTCAAAGCCGCCTGCTGCAACCTGTCCGAAAGTTTTGAAACCAACCCCTCGGTAGATGTGAATTTTGCAGATGCAGTTTCGGGTGCAAAACAAATACAGGTGCTGGGTCTGTCGGGCATATATACCCAACTCACCAACGAAAACCTTCCTGGCACTAGAGGTATAGCGGCAAATTATGGTCTAGGCTATATCCCTGGCCCGTGGATAGAAAGCATACAAGTAACCAAAGGTGCAGGCTCTGTAGCCAATGGTTATGAAAGTATGGCGGGGCAAATAAATGTAGAACTGAAAAAGACAGACATCACTCTACAGAATGGCGAGCGGATTTATTTGAATACCTACGTCAATGATTGGGGAAGACTAGAAGGCAACCTCAACTGGACTCAAAAAATTTCTTCCAGATGGGCTACTACCACATTACTGCATACCAACACGCAGTTGAATAAAATAGATCAAAATAAGGATGGCTTTTTAGACATTCCCCTAGGGCAGCAATTCAATGGCATCAGCCGCTGGAAGTACGACAATGGGAAAGGTTTTTTATTTCAGGCTGGCGTAAAGGCTTTAAAAGATGAACGTATAGGTGGGCAGTTGCAGTTCAACAAAGACACAGATAAATTAAGCACAAATCATTATGGACTGGGGTTAGCCACCCAACGTATTGAGTCTTTCTTAAAAGCTGGCTATGTATTTCCCAAAAAGAAGTATAAAAGTATAGGTTTGATGGCCTCGGGGCTGCAACATATTCAAAATAATTTTTTTGGAATAAGCACTTATGATGCTACCCAAAAATCACTTTATTTTAACCTCATTTACCAATCCATCATCAACAATACCAACCATAAATTTCGAGTAGGAATAAGTCAAGTGGTGGACAATTATGATGAAAAGTATATTGCGAAAGGCGTAAATGCCACCAATCAAAATTTTGCCCGAACAGAAATAGTAACAGGAGGTTTTGTAGAATATACTTGGGCTATTGCCCCTACACTCACTACTATTGCTGGATTACGATTCGATTACCACAATATGTTTGGCTTATTTGCCACCCCCCGATTGCATGGCAAATGGGACATTGCCCAAAAAACCCATCTTCGATTTTCTGCTGGTCGGGGACAGCGTACCGCCAATATATTGGCAGAAAATTCGAGTGTGTTTGCCAGCTCTCGCCAGTTGATCATTACGCCTTCAAATACTGGCTTTCGAGGCAAGGCATATGGGCTGAGCCCAGAAGTAGCATGGAATTATGGGTTAAGTTTGCATCAGGATTTTAAACTTAACTACAAAGCGGGTGCGATTGTGGTAGATTTTTACCGCACCGATTTTCAAAATCAAGTAGTGGTAGATTATGATAAAAATCCTAGAGAAATTAATTTTTACAATTTGCAAGGCAAATCTTATTCTAATAGTTTCCAGACAGAAGTAAACTACGAATTAATCAAGCGTTTGGAAATTCGCCTTGCTTACCGCTGGTACGATGTAAAGACAACCTACAGCGGTCAGTTGCTTTCTCGGCCTTTGCTGGCCAGTCATAGGGCTTTTTTAAATCTAGGTTATGCAACAAAGACCAAATGGAAACTAGATTACACCATTACTTGGAACGGCAGCAAACGCATACCCAATACAGCCACCAATCCACAGCAATATCAGCAACAAGTGCAATCGCCCTCTTATTTTGTAATGAATGCACAAATAGCCAAATCATTTGGTAAGCCCAGTAAACAGTGGCTAGATGTATATGCAGGCATGGAAAACATCACTGATTTTAGGCAGCAGAACCTAATCGTAGCAGCCGACCAACCTTTTAGCAATTATTTTGACACCTCATTGGTATGGGGGCCTATTGTAGGTCGTATGTTGTATATGGGTGTAAGGTATAAGCTGAAGTAAGGACAGTGGTTGAACAATTAGATATAAAAATTCAGTCCAAAATATAAAAAGGAAATATTTGTTGTTCTTAACTATATTATCAACTATCTTATTATCATATTATAACAAAGCATTTTTTGCTTAGATATATGATTAACACTGACGAAGAATACATTCGCCTTATTAAGCGATTGCAACACAAAGAGCAATGCAGCAATTCACTACTACTCGCTATTCCTGATATGATTTTCTTGATGGATATTGAGGGTAGATATCTAGATTTTAAGGGAGGCAATGGAGCTGTTTTTATTCCTGCACAAACCATTATTGGTAGCAATATCAAAGATTCAGGAATGCCTCAGCAAGTCATAGACGACATTCTTCTCCAAGTTACAAAAACAATAGAGTTGAATGAAATAGTAGAGATTCAATATGTACTTACCATTAATGAAATGACACATTACTATGAATCTCGCTCTGCCAGATATGACGATACCAAAGCAATAAGAATAGTAAGAGAAGTAACAGACAAAGCCCTTTATCTAGAAGCTATACAAAAGAAAAATAAGAAATTAGAGCAATATGCAAAAATAACCTCGCACGAGCTACGTCGTCCACTAGCCAATATTCTGTCTTTATCCATTATCCTTCAAGAAGATTCGAATGAACGCCAACAGGAAGCTCTTGGAAGGTTATTGACCTCGGCAAAAGAGTTGGATTTAATCATTCATAAATTAAATCAATTAGTGCAATCAAAATCTTTGGACTAGTATTAGAAGAAATTTATCTGCCTAGCACCCCATCTTCGCTACTCTAGTGGCATGGCGACCACCTTCAAATTCGGTAGCTACAAATTTTTCTACGCAATCTTTAGCGGTGCCTAAATCAATAAATCTGGCTGGTAGGCATATTACGTTTGCGTTGTTGTGCTGCCTTGCAAGGCTAGCTATTTCTACATTCCAGCATAGTGCCGCTCTTACGCCAGCATGTTTATTGGCTGTGATGGCTACCCCGTTTCCGCTTCCACAAATTAGAATACCTAGGATGCAACTTTCTGATTCGACTGCATTAGCCACTGGATGTGCAAAGTCTGGATAATCTACCGAAGCCTCGGTATGTGTTCCAAAATCTACTACTTCATGCCCCATACCTTCAAGCATGATTTTAATTTCTGATTTGTAAAATGGGCTGGCATGATCGCCACCAATGGCTATTTTTGACATCGCTAAAGTTTTTTATATAATTAAGAATTCATAAATTCATCGTGAGCTATTTGTCTTGATTTAAAAACACTAGCAGAGATAAATATACTTATTTCATACAATAACAAAAGAGGTACTGCTACTATGGTTTGTGTGAAGAAATCGGGTGATGGGGTAATAATGGCAGCAACAATGAAGATAACCACCACCGCATGACGTCGGTATTTTCGCATCAGCACAGGGGTTACGATACCAATTTTTGAAAGTACAAATATCAGAACTGGCAATTGAAACATAATACCACTGCCCAATACCATAGCGGTAAGCAACGAAATATAGTTGGTCAAATCTATCACATTGGGTATGCTCTCGTCAATCTTATAATTGATTAAAAAATTAAAAGATAATGGCACTATCACATAGTAACCAAAAAGAACACCCAAAAAGAAAAGCATACTTACAAAAAACACTGCCCCACGGGTTGCTTTTTGTTCTGGGGCGTACAATCCTGGCTTGATAAATTTCCACAATTCCCAAATGATATAGGGAAAAGAGCAACACAAGCCAAACACCAATGCTGTTTTTATGTGCATCATAAACTGACCAGTCATGCTGCGGTTTTGCATTTGAAAATTGATGCCAGAGATACATAACGAATCGCTCAGTTCGCATAGCATTCTATAGGTCCAAAAATCGTCTCGCATGGGTGCAAGTAGAATCTCTCGGAATATAAAACTGATGCCAAAAAAACCAATGGTAGTAAAGATAATCATAGCAATCACCGAGCGTACCACGTGCCACCGCAAATCTTCTAAGTGATCTAGAAAGGACATTTCGCCACCTGTGGGCTTCATGTTTTTGATAAAATCGAATAGGATAATTTTAGAGATTAGAGGGTGAAAAAAATTGTCTCTATCACTAGAATCGGGATAGAGACAATAAAAATTTAATTAGGCGTACAATGGAAAATTTTTCATCCAAGTATTTACTTCTTGCTTTACTGTTTCCATTTTACCGTCATTTTCATGATTCATTAATACGGTATCTATCAAAGAAACAATTTTTTCCATGTCGCTTTCTTGCATGCCACGGGTAGTAATAGCGGCAGTACCCACACGCATACCTGATGTTACAAATGGAGATTTATCATCAAATGGAACCATGTTTTTATTAATGGTAATGTCGGCTTTGATTAAAGCGTTTTCAGCTTGTTTTCCACTCAGGTTTTTCGAGCGAAGGTCAATCAACATCAAATGGTTGTCAGTACCTCCTGATATAATTTGGTATCCTTTTTCTATAAATGCTTTTGCCATAGCTTGTGCATTGTTTTTTACCTGCACAGCATATTGGTAGTAGTCATCAGAAAGTGCTTCGTGAAATGCAATTGCTTTTGCTGCAATAATATGTTCCAGCGGACCACCTTGCGTACCAGGGAAAACGCCCATGTCTAGCAAACTCGACATCATTTTCAAATCACCTTTTGGGGTAGTTTGACCAAATGGATTTTCAAAATCATTGCCCATCATAATCACACCACCTCTAGGACCTCTCAGTGTCTTGTGGGTAGTAGTCGTTACTATATGACAATGTTGTATAGGATGGTTTAGCAACCCTTTGGCAATAAGCCCGGCAGGGTGCGATATGTCGGCCAAAAGTATGGCACCTACTTGGTCGGCTATGCTACGCAATCTAGCATAATCCCAATCTCTGGAATAAGCAGAAGCTCCGCAAATCAACATTTTTGGTTTTTCTTTTAAAGCTATTTCCTCTACTTTGTTCCAATCTATAGTACCAGTTTCACGATCTACACCGTAAAAAAATGGCTGATATAATTTTCCGGAAAAGTTTACTGGTGAACCATGGGTTAGGTGACCACCATGCGAAAGATCAAAACCTAATATTTTATCGCCAGCACTAAGGCAGGCTAGCATTACTGCTGCATTGGCTTGAGCACCAGAGTGAGGCTGCACATTTGCCCAAGTAGCACCAAACAATTCTTTCAAGCGGTCAATTGCTAATTGCTCGGCCTCATCTACTACCTCGCAACCTCCGTAATATCTTTTGCCTGGTAAGCCTTCAGCATATTTGTTAGTGAGTACACTTCCTGCCGCTTCCATCACTTGTTTTGATGTAAAGTTTTCAGAGGCAATAAGCTCTATGCCATGCTCTTGCCTTTGGGCTTCCCTGTTGATGATGTCAAATATTTTTGAATCTCTTGCAATCGATTTTACTGTAGTTTCCATAGTGTAGAATTGTATGTTTCAAAATTAAGATTTGTAAGGGTAGCAAACAAAGATTTTGTGATTTGATAGGAATTATTATTTAAAAATAAATACAAAAAAGCCGTAGCTCTTTGCAGAACTACGGCTTTTAAATATTTAGTAATTAATACTAGTATCTGTATTCGTCAGATTTGAATGGACCAGCAACTGGAACTTTGATATAATCTGCTTGCTCTTGGGTAAGTGTATCTAGTTCCACACCTATTTTCTCAAGGTGCAACATTGCTACTTTCTCATCCAAATGTTTTGGCAAGGTATATACATCATTTTTGTAGCTGCTTGCATTTTGCCATAACTCGAGCTGTGCCAATACTTGATTGGTAAATGAATTTGACATTACGAAAGATGGGTGACCTGTAGCACAACCAAGGTTTACTAATCTACCTTCTGCCAATACCAATACTTCGTGACCATCAACATTGTATTTATCTACTTGTGGTTTAATCTCCACTTTAGTATTGCCGTAGTTTTTATTCAACCAAGCCATATCAATTTCATTGTCAAAGTGACCAATGTTACACACAATAGCTTTGTCTTTCATGGATTTGAAATGGCGACCTACAACTATGTTATAATTTCCAGTAGCAGTAACGATTATGTCGGCTCTTTTTACAGCATCATCCATTTTCTTTACTTCAAATCCATCCATAGCAGCTTGCAATGCACAAATAGGGTCAATTTCAGTTACTATAACTCTAGCACCTGCACCTTTCAATGAAGCAGCAGAACCTTTTCCTACATCGCCGTAACCCGCAACTAGGGCTACTTTACCAGCCATCATTACGTCTGTCGCTCTTCTGATTGCATCTACCAATGATTCTTTGCAACCGTATTTGTTGTCAAATTTAGATTTAGTAACCGAATCGTTGATATTGATTGCTGGCAAGGTTAGTGTGCCATTTTTTACTCTATCTTTTAATCTCAAAACTCCAGTAGTAGTCTCTTCAGAAATGCCTTTGATGCCTGAGGCCAACTCTGGAAATTTGTCCAATACCATATTGGTAAGGTCGCCACCATCGTCTAGAATCATGTTCAATGGTTTTCTGTCGTCGCCAAAGAACAAGGTTTGCTCTATACACCAGTCAAACTCTTGCTCATTCATGCCTTTCCAAGCATATACAGAGATGCCAGCAGCGGCAATAGCAGCAGCAGCATGATCTTGAGTAGAAAAAATATTGCAAGATGACCAAGTTACTTCTGCACCCAACTCTACTAGCGTTTCAATCAACACCGCTGTTTGAATAGTCATGTGCAAGCAACCTGCAACTCTAGCACCTTTCAAAGGCTTAGAAGGGCCAAATTCTTTTCTTATAGACATCAAACCTGGCATTTCTGCCTCGGCAAGTTGTATCTCTTTACGTCCCCATGCCGCAAGCGACATGTCTTTTACTTTATATTTTACAAGCGTTTCAACCATGATTGTGTTTTATTTTACAAGTACTGATAATTTAGAATTTACAAATATAAGTCAATGTTTTATTAACCCCAAAAATAAACCTAGAGGTTACTTTTTCATAACATTGCATTTAAAACAAAGTAAAGTGGTGAATCCAAATTTTAAAATACATATTGAATTTGTTTCAAATCAAAAAAGGCAGTTGTATTATTTATACTTAATTTTAAAAGTCCTGTTTCCGTTACGCCAAGAATTGTTGCCAACACATTATTGTCATCTATAATAAATTCACTTGGAATATATTTTCTGTACAAATGTGACTCATATTCCATTTTTAGTTTATCAAAATTTTTGTCAAATAATTTTCGATGTTCAATTTCCAATTTTTGTAGTACAACACTTAAAACGTCCTCTAGTTTAAAATTGCATCCCAATATTTTTGAAAGAGAAGTAGCTCGTAAATTTTTAAATAATTTTTGATTGATATTCAACCCTATGCCAACTACGCTTTGTTTGATATTTTTTTTTTGAACGCTATTCTGAATCAGTACTCCACATATTTTATAGTCATCGACATAAATATCATTTGGCCATTTGATGGATACTTTATTGTTTTTTAAAAATTCACTTATTGATTTGTGCAAGGCGAGTGCAACCGCCATACTCAAATAAAATTGTTGGTCTATGGCCAACCATGATGGTTTGAAAACAACCGAAAAGGTAAGATTCATGCCAGCCTCGGCCTCCCAACTATTTCCCATTTGCCCTTTGCCTGCCGTTTGCTCATGTGCGGCAAACACCGTTCCCTCCAAAATATCGGTAGAATTAAGTTGTTCTAAAGCGTAAGCATTGGTAGAGTGACAGCTTGACAGCCATACCACTTCTTTTGGTATAAATAAGGTGTTAGGTACGATTTTGTACAAGATATTTTTATATTTTTGTTAAATATACATTCATTAAATTTTGCAAGTCTTTTTTTGAATTTCAATAACAATGCTTGCATGATGCTAAAATAAATTAAAGTGGCCAAAAAACAGGAAAAAATTCCAGCAGTAGAAAACTTAAACCTAGTAGATCTTGTTGTATTGGGGATGGATGAAATGAAAGCCGAATCGATATCGGTGATTGATTTACGAAAAATAAAAAATGCAGTAGCCGACTATTTTGTAATTTGCTCTGGTACATCAGACTCGCATGTAGATGCCATAGCCGATTCTATAGAAAAAGAGGTACATAAAGCCAGTGGTCAAAATCCTTGGAGGAAGGAAGGAAAGCAAAGCCGTGAGTGGATATTGCTAGATTATGTGGACATAGTGGCACATGTATTTAAAAGAGAACAAAGAAAACTATATGCTCTAGAAGAATTATGGGGCGATGGCATAGTGACACAAATAAACAAATTGTCACCGGTACTAAAGGCAATGATAGTAAAGGAAGGATCAGCTACAAAACCTGTCGTCAAAAAGAAGGCTTCAGCTATCGCAGCAGAAGTTGCACCTAAAGCCAAAAAATTGGTGAAGAAAAAAGTAGCAAAGGTAAAGGAAGCAGAAATAGAGATTCCTAAAAAAACAGCGGCTAAAAAGCCTGCAACTACCGAAAAAACTATTGAAGCAAAAAAAGCAACGGCAAAAAAGCCAGCCGCTAAAAAAGTGACGAAGAAAGAATAAGGGATAGCTAACTATCGCACTAAATCAATTCTAAAACGAAATACCTAGATGAGCGAACAAACAAAAGAGCCAATAGAAAACAAAGACTTGAAAGACAATAAGGAGTCTAAAGATGTGAAAGAACAACCTAAGAAAAAGCGTAAAAATATGCTTATTCCTCCACCCAAATCCAATTATCAGATGTGGGTAATAGGTGGGTTACTTTTGCTGGTGTTTGGCGTAATGTACATGTCGAAAAACAATGCTGCTGTAGATATTACTCAAAAAAGATTTGAAGAAATGTACCTCAGTCACGATGTGAAAGAAATCAACGTGATAAAGCCAGAATCCACGGTAGAAGTGACTCTGAAAGACGAGGCATTGAAAAATGAAAAATATAAAGAAATGCTCGCCAATCGCCCTGCGGGGTTTACTACTGGGCCACATTTTAAATTTCAAGTCATTTCTTCCGAATCTTTTAAAAATGATTTGGAAAAATTGGAAAGTAAAATGCCCAAAGACGAGCGAATAGGCTATAAACTAGACCCAAGGGTGGATATATCTACTCCTCTTACTACTTGGGGTTTTATATTATTTCTATTGTTTGGGTTATGGTACATCATGCGTAGAATGGGTGGTGCTGGCCCAGGAGGACAAATTTTCAATATTGGAAAATCTAAAGCTGCACTGTTCGATGCTGATAATAAAGTAAAAATAACCTTTGCCGATGTCGCAGGCTTAGAAGAAGGCAAAGAGGAAGTAAAAGAGATTGTTGATTTCCTTCAAAATCCTACAAAATTTACCAAACTGGGTGGAAAAATTCCTAAAGGAGCATTATTGGTAGGGCCTCCAGGTACTGGTAAAACATTGCTTGCAAAAGCAGTTGCTGGTGAAGCAGGAGTACCATTTTTCTCACTTTCTGGTTCAGATTTCGTGGAGATGTTCGTGGGAGTGGGTGCTGCACGTGTGCGTGACCTATTCAAACAAGCCAAAGAAAAAGCACCTTGTATTATATTTATAGATGAGATTGATGCGGTGGGTCGCTCTCGTGGGCGAGGGCAAATGCCAGGCTCGAACGATGAGCGAGAAAACACGCTTAATTCACTATTGGTAGAGATGGATGGTTTTGCCACAGATTCAGGAGTAATTATATTAGCTGCAACAAACCGACCTGATATACTTGACCCAGCATTGTTGCGTCCAGGTCGTTTTGATAGACAAATAAGCATTGACAAGCCAGACATCAATGGCAGAGAAGCCATATTCAAAGTGCATTTACAACCCCTAAAACTAGGGCCAGATGTAGACCCTAAAAAATTAGCGGCTCAAACTCCTGGATTTGCTGGTGCAGAAATTGCCAACGTGTGCAACGAAGCAGCACTCATAGCCGCTCGAAAAGACAAAACTGAAGTGACGATGATTGACTTCCAAGACGCTGTAGACCGTGTCATTGGTGGGTTAGAGAAGAAAAACAAACTCATATCTCCAGAAGAAAAGAAAATAGTGGCTTACCACGAGGCTGGTCACGCAGTGGCAGGTTGGTATCTAGAACACGCAGATCCGTTGGTAAAAGTGAGTATAGTGCCTAGAGGCGTTGCTGCACTTGGTTATGCACAGTATTTGCCCAAAGAGCAATTTCTGTACACTATAGAGCAACTTACCGATGAAATGTGTATGTCGCTAGGTGGCAGGGCGGCCGAAGATATTGTTTTTGGTAAAATATCTACTGGCGCATTGAGCGATTTGGAGCGCATTACCAAAATGGCTTACGGCATGGTGACCATTTATGGTATGAATGATAAAATAGGGAATATCTCTTTTTATGATTCAAAAAGTGGCAACGATTACGCCTTTAATAAACCGTATTCTGAATCTACCTCACAAACGATAGATCAAGAAGTACGCAAAATAGTGGCGGATGCCTATGAACGCACAAAGCAGTTGCTGAATTTGAAAAGAAACGAACTGGAAATAGTAGCCAAAGAACTGTTGAAAAAGGAAATTATTTTTCAATCAGATTTGGAAACTTTGATAGGAAAAAGACCCTATGAAAAGGAAACTACCTATCAGGCTTTTACCAACAATACCAACGGCGACGCAGAAAATAAAGCAACACCACCTGATACTTCTAGCGAGGTAGCTGTACCCGTGGAAGTGAAAAAAGTTTCAGAAAATTAAAATTAACAATACATTTTAAAGGCACTTAACAACTACTGTTTAGTGCCTTTTTTATTATCCATCATCAACATATTTATTCATGCAATTGCTTGACCCCAAAAATTTTTCAGAATACGAATTGTTAGATTCTGGAAACTATAAAAAGCTAGAACGTTTTGGCTCTATCATTACCAGTCGCC
Organism: Cytophagales bacterium; assembly: GCA_013297765.1. Taxonomy (GTDB): domain Bacteria; phylum Bacteroidota; class Bacteroidia; order Cytophagales; family Cytophagaceae; genus REBA01. The sequence continues at coordinate 11,728 of JAAFID010000001.1, forward strand.
CCGAACCACAAGCTATTTGGGATTGTTCGCTTTCAGAAGCAGAGTGGAATAAATTAGCTCATGCCACTTTCAAAAAAGAGAAACAACACGATTTGGCAGGTGAGCGAGGCGAGTGGGTTTTGAAAAATGGTATTGAAAATAATTGGTACATCAATTACAATCATGCTGGGCTAAAGATTCGGTTTCGTTTGGGCTTTTCATCTTTCAAACACGTGGGTATATTTCCCGAACAAGGTGCCAACTGGGATTATATTTACCACAATGTTTCCAAAATGAAATCGGCAGAAAAACGTGTGTTGAACCTATTTGCCTATACCGGCGGAGCATCGCTTGCCGCTAAGGCTGCAGGTGCTGACATTTTACACGTGGACTCTATAAAACAAGTAGTATCGTGGGCTAGAGGGAATATGGAAGCCAGCAACCTGACCGACATTCGCTGGGTGATAGAAGATGCCATGAAATTTGTAAAGCGAGAAGCCAAGCGAGGCAAGCTATACCAAGGAATTATGCTAGACCCACCCTCTTACGGGCATGGTGCAGCAGGTGAAAAGTGGGTGATAGAAGAACACCTCAAAGAAATGCTCACCACCTGCAAAGAAATACTAGACCCTAAAGAACATTTTTTTATACTTAACCTTTACTCTACAGGCTTCTCTTCGCTAGTAATTGAGACCTTGCTCAACGGCATTTACGCCACACCCAAGAATTTGGAAATAGGATCGCTGTACCTCATAGACAAGTTTGCAAAAAAACTTCCTATGGGCAATTATGGCAGGTTTAGCAATATTGGGTAGAGGGAGATTTATATTTTTTGTCAAATCGTAATTTCCAATTCTCTTTATAATAAACGCATACAACTCTCGAAAAATCAAATTCGAAAAGCTCTGGACAATATGCAGGTTAGTTATATCAAAAATAAACACGACCTGTTCTACCTTAGGTCAGCCCGCAAAGACGATATTGACGCCCTTGTCAATAGAATGGGGCACAAGAAACTTCCCAACACCGTCACCCAACAAGAAATCAAAAATTATCTTTAAGTGTAGTACACGCCCCAGTTTTAACCTACATTTCGTACTTTACATATTTTTCCCACTTTGCTATCAAGGCAGTAAAATCGGCGGGTAGCTCGCATTCAAAAAACATTTTCTGCTTCGTTTTTGGGTGAATAAACCCTAGCGACTTGGCGTGTAGCGACTGCCGTGGCATGATGGCAAAGCAATTGGCTACAAACTGGCGGTATTTGGTAAAGGTAGTTCCTTTTAAAATTCTATCGCCACCATAGGTAACATCGTTGAATAGTGGATGGCCTATGTATTTCATGTGTGCCCTAATTTGGTGTGTACGTCCAGTTTCTAGATTACACTTCAGCAGACTTACATAGCCATAATCTTTAATCATTTCGTAGTGGGTAATGGCGTGCTTGCCTATCGTTTCATCTTCATAGACGGTGGTAACTTTTCGGTCTTTGAGGCTGCGACCTAGGTTGGCACGCACTGTACCTTTTTCTGCGGGTACACCCCACACCATGGCAATATAGGTACGCTCGATACTGTGGTCAAAAAATTGTTTTGCCAAATGTGCCATAGCAATTTCTGTTTTTGCAATAACTAAAAGCCCCGAGGTGTCTTTATCTATGCGGTGTACCAACCCTGGGCGACCTACACCGTTGCGGGTAGTGGGCAGATTTTCGAAATGGTAAGCCAAGGCATTGACCAATGTGCCACTCCAGTTGTTGTAGGCTGGGTGTACTACCATGCCAGCTACTTTGTTTACTACCAGTAGCTCGTCGTCTTCATATACTATATTTAGTGGTATGTTTTCGGGTAGCACTACATCGTCTCTGGGTGGCTCGGGCAAGGAAACGGTGATTAAATCTAATGGTTTTATTTGGTAGCTGGCCTTGGTAGCCAATCCATTGACCAGCACTGCCTCGGCTTCTATGGCTTGCTGCACTTTACTACGTGTAGCATTTTCAATCCTTGCCATCAAAAATTTATCTATGCGCAAAGGGCTTTGTCCTTTATCTACCACTATGCGGTGATGCTCGTACAGATCGCCGTCTTCTGCTATGTCTAATTCTTCACTCATGCTTAATTTTTCTTAACTTTGGCAAGTTAGCAATTATATCCTGCATATTGAGTATTGTTTCACTTCCCCCATCGCCTTTGCAACCCCTCATTTGTGACGAAATTGAGGCGGCAGGCATACAACTTTTTATCAAGCGAGACGATTTGCTGCATCCACTGGTATCGGGCAATAAATGGAGAAAATTGAAGTACAACTTATTAGAAATGAAGCGTCAAGAGAAGGGTACTTTGCTTACTTTTGGCGGTGCCTATTCCAATCATATTTATGCTACCGCTGCTGCTGGAAAATTATTTGGGTTTAATACTATTGGTTTTATTCGTGGTGAAGCACATACACCATTAAATAGTACACTTGCCTATGCCACTGCTGCGGGCATGGAACTTCATTATTTGAATAGAGAAACTTATAGAAATAAAGACGAAAGTAAATTTGTAGAAAATTTAAAATCCAGATTTCAACATTGTTATCTGCTGCCCGAAGGTGGCAGCAATGAATTTGCCGTGCAGGGCTGTGCCGAATTGGTACCAGAAATCAACATTCCATTCGACACTATATGTGCTGCATGTGGCACTGGTGCTACCTTCGCTGGAATAATTGAAGGATTACAACCCCACCAAAAGGCAATTGGCTTTTCGGCCCTTCATGCAGATGGGTACTTTGAAACCGAAATCAATCGCTATTTGAACTTAGCATCGCCTACAGCCGCAAACTATAGTATCTTTTACAACTACCATTTGGGTGGCTATGCTAGAGTGACTAAGGAATTGGTATATTTTATGGATTGGTTTAAAGACACTTTCGACATTCAGCTAGACCCGGTGTACACTGGCAAATTGATGTATGGTATATTTGACCTTATCAAAAAAAGATATTTTACCCCAGGTAGCAGCGTAGTTGCCGTTCACACTGGCGGGCTACAAGGATTAGAGGGAATGAAAGAAAAAATGGAAAAGTGTAGGCAATAAATGTTTATGTGATGACAACAGCTTGTTATATTGATTAGGATAGTAGCTGTTTTAACTAATATAAATTCCTACTTTTAAGTCGAAATCAAAAAATGCTCTCGCTAATCCTTTTTTAAATGAACAAATATTCGATAATACCTGCTACCTTAGAAGATGCAACATTGATAGCTGAATTTATTGGTGAACTATTGGATGACTTTAACCTCAAAAGCGGGGCAAATTTTAACATAGATTTAACTGAAATAAAAACTACTTGCCAGCAATTATTGCCTAGAGAAAATTTTGCGGCTTTTATTGCCATAGAAACGCTGGGCTTAGTACCCATAGGCATGATTACCATAGCACAAGCCACCGCAATCTACAATGGAGGCGACTTTGGTGTCATTACCGAACTGTATGTGAAAAAAAATTATAGAAGTACTGGCATAGGGAAGCTACTCATCAATGAAGCCATTGCCTTTGCAAAAAGCAAGCATTGGAAAAAAGTAGAAGTTGGTGCCCCTAGCAAAACCGATTGGCCTAGAACAATAGAATTTTACAAAAAGAATGGATTCGAAGAAAAAGGCCCAAAACTGATAATCAATATTTTAACAAAATACCTCGCAAAGTGCGAACGCCTCTCACCTTTTTTAATCAATAAAATCAATGGCAGACAAGAACGATTTAGATTTTACCTATACCACAATAGACGAAATATTTCGGCTAAGTATGGGCGAAAACAGCGACTACAGTGGTGCCAAGTACGATGGCGATTTTTCCATGACCCTAGAGCAGGCTCAAAAAGCAAAACATAAATTTATAGCCGATAGCCTGAACATACATAAAGGTAGCAAAGTGCTAGATATGGCTTGCGGCTGGGCACCATTTACCAACTACATTACCAAAGAAAGAGGGGCTACCAGCCTAGGCCTTACCCTGTCTCAAGGGCAAGCCAATGCCTGCCAAAATAATGGATTTAATGTGATAGTGAAAGATTGCCGCTATGTAAAGCCAGAAGACTTCGGCACGTTCGATGCCATAGTGTGTATAGGTGGGCTAGAACATTTTTGTTCGGTAGAAGAATGGCAAAAGGGCAATCAAGAAAAAATATACAAAGATTTTTTTCAAACACTCTACAACCTATTGCCTCTAGGTGGTAGATTTTATATGCAAACCATGACATTTAGCAAAAACATGGTAGATTTTAAAGATATAGACATAGATGCCGAAAAAGGTTCACCAGCCCATGTATGTGCATTGATGGTAAAAGAATTTCCAGGCTCGTGGTTGCCTTATGGCCCAGAGATGGTGATTAGAAATGCAGAGCCATTGTTCAAATTAATATCTCAAAGTAGCGGTAGATTGGATTATATTCAAACTATTGGACAATGGAGAAAAAAATTCAGGGCATTTAATTTGAAAAAATATTTGCTTTACCTTTCTCTTATTCCCAAGTTTCTTACCGACAAAGAGTTTAGGCATCAAGTAGCTATTTTCAGGGTTAGCCCCAATAGGGTTTGCTTTGAAAAAGAAGTGATGGATCACTTTAGGCTGGTATTTGAAAAAGTATAGCTTCATAGCTTCTCTTTTATTGTTTCTCTTACAGCCATATTTTATGGCTGTAAGAGAAACAATATTTTTAGATTGTAAAATAGATTACAATTGTTGCTGTGTTGGTTTCTTTTTCTGCCAAGGCTTGCTGGTGCGGCTGTACATATCATAGGCGAGATACATCATCAATAGGGTAAAACCTATGGCAATAAAGAGCAGTACTTTATTTTTCTTCATTGTTAATAGTAGTTTACACTGGTTCGGTATGCCCCATAGCGTTCACCTCTAGTTTTGCCAGCCTTGCCCAAATATTTGTTTGAATTGAATATAAAAACGATTCCTGTTACTGTAGCACCAAAACCGCCCAAAACCAGCAGTGCAGCTTCTTGGGGAACAGGTGTGCCTGGATTGGTACTTGCAAATATTGCATTGCCTAGGCTAGAGGCAATAGTTCCTCCTATCAATAACAACATGCCTAGTTTAAACTTTTTGTGCGATTTGAACAGATTGGTCTGTATCCCTGCAACAACATTTTTATTGTTATCTACTTCTTTTCTTAACGCAATCAATTCTCTTTTTAAGGAATCTAAACTAGGTGACGAAATATTAGTTTTCGCTTGCTCGCCTAGCGCTTCGTTCACAACTATAGACACAGCATTGCCTTTGTTCTGATTGTTGTAAATGGTATCTGGCTTTTGTTTGGAAGAGAAATCTACAATGGTTTCTTTCTGCTGACCAACAGCGGTAAGACCTGTAAGGGTTGCCAATAATAAACTTATAAATATTTTATTAAGTAAAAATTTCATCGTGGTAAAGTTAAAAGGTGGCTCTGATATTAAACTACAATATTACAACAATGTGGCGTATGGAATAAATTTTAACGCTGTTTTTATGTTGTCGAAGGTTTATTTCAAATACTTTTATTTTCATCAAATACTTACACTTTCATTTTACAGTTGTTTTAAAAGGTTATTTTTAGGTTAGAAACAATATTTTAATCGTTACTAAAGAGGTTGTGAAGTTAAAAACAGAAATCTTACTGGTATTTTTAATAGTAGGTGCTTGCCTTACTATTGGTACAGGGGTATTGTATTTCTACAACGCAAGACAAATAATATTAGAAGCCGCCAGCAACCAACTAGAATCATTGTCGGCAACCAAAAAACATAGATTAGAAAGTATTATTTATAAAAAACAAGAAGAATTAAGGCTGGTGCAGTCTCGCCTTTTTCAAGCAGAATATCTATACCAGTACAATGTATTTGGGCAGCTAAGTGATACGGTGGCACAAAGCGACAGGCGGCTCATTACTAAAAATATAAAAAAACTTACGCACGATATAGAGAGCTTCAAAAATATACATGTACTGAACAAAGAGGGGATTGTAATAGCCTCTACCGATTCAGGTTCTATCCATTTCAATTTTTCATATTTCGACTTTGTGCAAAAAGCGCTGAAATTGGAAAATAGTATTTACCCCATCATTGATTACAAAACAGATGATATTTACCTGTGCCTAGCAGGCCCTATTTACTATAAGCAAAAACTGCAAGGTGCACTGCTGATAGAAACTACCACGGCCGACCTTGCCACCCTTACTGGCGACTATACTGGGCTTGGCAACACAGGCGAAACTACTATTGGTCAGTTGCTGGCCGATACCGTTGCCTGCTTTATCACCCCCACTAGAAACAAAGAGTGTAAATTTGAAAAAGTATTTTTAAATAAAATCGAACCCCAGTCTATTTTCTTGGCATTGGCTGGCAACGAAAAATTATTTCTCAATGTGCTAGATTACAATCATAAAAGAGTGGCCGCTTCATGCCGCTACATTGCTGCTACACAGTGGGGCATAGTGACCAAAATAGATATGGACGAGTTGATGGCACCAGCCGAGGCATTGAAGTGGATGAGCATTCGGATTGGCTTGGGGGCATTGTTTTTTTTATTTCTCGTGTCGATGATATTGGCCAGTAGTATTGTAAAGCCTATCAATAAAATATCTGAGGTGGCTCGAAAAGTGAGTCAAGGCGACTGGTCGCAGCAGGTGCGTATTCACAGTAATAATGAGCTTGGCGACCTCGCAGTTAGCTTCAACCGAATGACCAAAAGCTTGATTGAAGCACAAGAAAACTTAGAATTGAAAATTGAAGAATTGGACAAGTCTAATGTTTCCTTAGAAAAATTTGCCTTTGTGGTATCGCACGATTTACGGTCGCCACTCAATTCTGTACTAGGTATTGCAGAGTTGCTGGGCACAGGCAACATGGGTTCGCTAAACGACGATGGTTTGCAGATGCTAAAATTAATGCAAAACAAAATAGAACACATGAAAGGCATGATAGCTGGAATACTAGAATTTGCCCGACTCAACCACCAACTACCCACTCACGAAGTGGTAGATTTGGAATTGTTAATAGCTCGCCTCAAATCTCTTGACTGTGGCAATGTAGCTATAGAAGTAGCCCAAGAACTACCCCCACTAAATATGAATACTGTAGTAGCCGAACAGCTTTTCCAAAACCTTTGGAGCAATGCTGTAAAGTATAATAAAAGCGAACAAAAGAAGATTGTTTTTAGTGCATATCAAAGCGAAAATGACACGGTGTATTCAGTAACTGACAATGGCATAGGCATAGGAGTGTCTCATTTTGATACCATATTTGAAATTTTTCACACGGTAGGCCCTAAGGGTAGCGACAGCACCGGTATAGGTCTAGCCATAGTGAAAAAAATAGTAGAAAGTTACGGCGGCAAAATATGGATTAAATCTCAATTAGGCGAGGGCAGCACATTTTTCTTTACGCTACCTTATGCACAAGTAAATAGTACCATAAAACAAGTGCTACAAACCTACTGAAAAAATCAAAATTAAGATTTTTTCAAAAATTCTGTTTTCAGTACCATCATTGTTTTTTCTACTTTCCCTTCTATTTCTCCCGCATTACCCGTTAGGCGAATGTTTTTCACTACAGTACCCTGCTTTATAACACTAGAAGAACCTTTTACCTTCAAACTTTTAATTACGGTTACAGCATCGCCTCCTTTCAATAGATTTCCGTTGCTATCTTTTACTTCGATTTCTTCCATGGATTTTATATGTTATTTTAAAATTTTCTTGATGATGCTTACAAATTCACGAAAATCGTCTTTGCTTTGTGTCGCAATTGCTATCCCATCAGTAGAAAGACCATAGTATTTTCTTATCCTTTTACCTGTATAAAAAGACTCTGATTGCACCAAACCCAATGCCTCTAGTTTGTGCAAAGTAGGGTATAATGCCCCTTCGGTTAGTTGCAACTTGTCTTTTGATAAGTCTTTTACCAATTTTACTATTTCGTATCCGTATAGCTTTCCTTGTTTGTGCAGCAAGTGCAACACTATGGTTTTCAATGTTCCTTTGTACAATTCGGGGTTATACATGTATGCTCGTTTGGTGAGCTGCAAAAGTACACAAACTAATAGATTTCACTATTTGCGAGGGGCAAATATATTTTGAGCGATTATAGCATAATTAATGGCAGCTAGAATGCTTATTTATCAATGCCCATCGGAAGTTTGTGCTTCTATATGGGCGGTCATGTGAATGAATTTTTTGTACAATACCAGTAAAATTACCCCCGAAACAAATGTAAAACTACCCAATATCAAATAGGCATAACGTACATTTGAGGCATTGTGAAAAAATGGAAGGCAAAATATTAGAATAAACATCATTCTAAAAACAGTATTGATAACGTTAAATATACTATTTACACGACCGGTTAGCTCATTGGGAATTAGTTTGAATAAAAATGAAACTCTAAAAATTCTAGAGCCCGAGTTGGTAAACCCAATAATAAAGGATACGAGGAAAAAGACATACAAACTTTGAGTAATAGCACAAATTATAAATGCAAAGGTCGTGAGAAAAGTAAGAATGATGATGGATTTTGGAATAGGCATACTGTTCAGCACTTTGCGAATAATTAAACCTGAAATTAAAGAACCAGAAGCATACATAAACTCTGAAAGCCCTAATATACTGGGCGATTGATGCAAGTGGTTGTAAACATATAGCGATAGTAAGCAAAATATTTCTACCAAAATAATGATAAAAATAGAAAAAGCACAAATACCAAATATGGTAACATAAGGATTATTGATTAGGTATTTGAACCCTGATTTTAGACGTTCATTTAGGTCACCTTCTTCGCTAAACACCACATTTTTCGCAGGACGGTATTTGATAAAAATAATAAGTAAAAAAGAAATAATGTACGTGACGCCATCGAGCAAAAATATTTCATGCAATGGCCAAGGATTGATATGTATAGGAAAATGAAAAGTAGAGCCAAAAATAGAATAAGACTCTTGAGCATCTAACCCATTTAAAAGTACAGCACCAAGTGCCGCAGAGGCCATAGAGGTAAACTGCCCTATGATTTCTATATAGGATATTACCTTTAGATAATCTTTTGGATCTGATACTTCTTGTACAAAAGCATAAAGATTGGGATAATGAATATGATAGCCGTAATAGGTCACTGTAAATACTAAGATAATAAGAATAGGAGGCAAAACTTCAGAAAAACCAAGTATAGCCACAGCCAGTATTATCAGGCCTTCCATAAAGTTAGTACCTAAAAACACATCTTTTCTATTGAACCCATCAATAAGTGCTCCAGCATACAAACCCCAAAACAACGAGCCTAATGTAATAATGCTAAAAAATATAAAAAATAATTCCGATTGATTATTGAGCGTGAAGTAAGATGGTATAGCCAACATGGTAATTCCTTGGGCGAAACCAGAAACCCCATTGGCCAAAAAAAGTAATATTAACGCCTGTTTATTTTTCAAAAATCTACTATTTATGGGCTTTTCAAAAACTACTTCTTTAAGTTAAGCATTTCCTATTTTCAAAAATGCTTTAATATTCTCGAAGTCATCTCAAAAATATGTATTCAAAACGATATTATATAATATTGGTTATGTTTTAATTAATATTATTCCTCAATTTGTATTTGGATAGCTATATTTAGCATACAAATGTTACATTTTTTTATGGAGTTTCACCGTGAGTATTATTTAAAAATGGCCGATTATTGCAACTATCAAGAACGATGTACGCAGGAGGTATTGACCAAGCTACAAGAACTAGAGGCAAAAGCAGAATGGTTAGAGCCTATTTTGGATAAGTTGCGAAATGAAAATCTGCTTAACGACAATCGTTTTGCTCACAGCTATGCGAGGGGAAAATTTAGATTCAAAAAATGGGGCAAATTAAAAATTAAGTACCACCTGAAGCAGAAGCAACTACCCCAAGCATACATCATAGCTTCCTTGGCTGCCCTAAATCAAGAGGAATATTTAGATAGTTTAAAAAAAATGCTAGAAAAGAAAGTAAATTCAGAAAAACTCAAAAATAACCTTTCAGATAAAGCCAAACTATACCGCTATGCGGTAGGTAAAGGTTATGAAAATGATTTGATTCAACAAGTAATTCAGTCACTTTGGAAAGATTAAAATTATTCTATTTAAAAATTTGGGATTTTAAAAAAAACCTCGTACGTTTGCAGTCCCTAAAATAAAGGAAAATATTGGGAGCTTAGCTCAGCTGGTTCAGAGCATCTGCCTTACAAGCAGAGGGTCGGGGGTTCGAACCCCTCAGCTCCCACATTAAAACCGCTTTATTGCGGTTTTTTTTATGTCTAGAATTTATGCCTGTTGTATATATTTTAGTTCAATTGAAAAACTACCGTTGAATTTTGCTCTTCGACTCGCCTGACCCAAAACCCTTGCGTGCCGTTCGTTGCTCTATTCGCCTGTTTTTATTTCATACTCTAATAAAGCAAGGTATAAATTTCTGTATTGAATTGGTAAATTTTCAGTTATTGGTGTCGTGAAATTTTCAATAAATTTAAAGCCAAAACTTTGGTAATATTTTATAATGTTTTCATTGTCGCCCCAAGTGTCCATCCTAATATTTTTTAGTTTGTGATTTTGAGCGTATTGAATTGTCCAATTTAATATTTTTTCAAACTGTTTTTGTCCCTTAAATTCTGGATTTACAACAATTCTATGCAAATAGATTGCATTTCCGTTTTCTCTTTCACGCCAAATTATTGAGTCACTAAAACAAATACTAAACACGCATAAAATATTCTTGTCTTCAACTATTTTAAATTGCAGTTTGTTTTCAATGTCTGTTTTTAGGAATTTCTTGTCGTAGCCATTCCAAACTGGGTAACCTTTATTTTTTTGGTAATTTATTGCCTGGTCAAAAAGATGACAAATAAATTCTAAGTCTTCAATTTTAGTATTTTGAATTTGTTCTGTTTTGTCTTTTTGTTGAATAATATACATTTATTTGTCTGTAATTTTTTTCAGTTTTTATTTTGTTCCTGAGTTTTTTTGCAAAGACGGCTAACAAAAACATAGACGCAATCGTAAATCGATTAGGACTCAAAAAAACTCCCTAATACAACTCCCAGCACAGAAATCAAAAACTAACTTAATAGTGTGGGGCAAGCCCTAAAAAACAACAATTTGATTGCTAATAACTAAGACCTTATAGGTGTCAAACTCGGGAGAAATTATCTATTAGCAAAGAACACAAATAGTAATATATGGGGATATATAAGATTGAAAGCCGACAAAACAGTGTTTGCCATTTCCTTCTACTCTACCAATACAAATGCTCCCCAATAATATGGTTCTTTGTACTTCTCTCTCAAGGCTAATTGTGCATCTTTAAAAGATTTCTGTTTGTTGCCATTGGCTACATAATTTTTGTAAAAGCTGCTCATCAATTCTTGTGTTGCGGCATCGTTTACTTTCCATAAACTCATGACAATGGTTTCAGCACCTGCCACTCTGAACGCACGCTGTAGGCCATAAACACCCTCCCCATTTTTTACATCGCCTAGTCCAGTTTCACAGGCACTCAATGTAACTATTGCAGTATTGTTAAGCGACAGATTGGTGACTTCATAAGCCGTCAAAATTCCATTTTCCGATTTTCCAGCAATGGCTTTTTCTGCATCAGCCACCAACAATCCCGAGCGCAGCAGCGGGTTATCGTTCGATTTATTTAATGCAATTCCGAATACTTTATCAGCTTTAGAATTTAGCACCTCGGGCATAAAGAATCCATGTGTTGCTATGTGCAATATCTTAGGATTCCTTACGCTTTTAATATTTTCTTCCGATGCCTCCTCTTGCACCCAAGTAGTGGTATTGTAAGGTTTGCCCTGAAGTATTTTTTTAATGTTGTCTATCTCTGTCTTAGTTCCTGGCAATCGCTCTACAGTACCCCTGCTTCCATATAGCGGATAACCTATCAATACCGCCGATTGTGCTTTTCCCTCTTCTCCTCCAGTATTATTCTTTAAGGCTATTATTTCTTTGGTGTTAGTTAGTATCACCATGTTTTTATGGTCTATGAGATACTGCCCAGAAGGAAGCTGGATGGTCGCTAAATTTATTTGATTAAAAATTCCATCGAGAGATATATAAAGTGTTTTCTTATTTGCCAAATGTTTTTCCATTCTTTCCCAATAATGCTTGTATGATTGGTCGTCGACGATTTTCTGTTTGATGGCATTTTTATAAAAATTATAATATTTCTTTTCCATATCGCCACCATTCTGCATAAGCACTACCTCTAAGCCGCCTGCTGCTTTGTCTTTAGATAAAATCAGGGCAACATATTGCACCGAATCGGTCAATACATTTTGAAATTTCTGCAATTGCACTATTTCTATTGCAGCCTCGTCGGGCAGTAGTTTCTCTACAATATTTTTGTATGTGATTTTATTTTTCGAGTACCCTTTGGCAAATACCACAGATTTTACGGCAAGCTCTCTTTCTCTAGCATTGGCTATATTTTCTAAAGAATCTACATTCACCAATTCTTCAGCTAGTTGCTGCTTGTTTAGCGTGTACAGCCGGGCTAGGTTTTCTTTTGCATCTAGCCATTCGTAGTACTTTCTTATCAAGTCGGTATCTTTGCTTTGTAAAATTTGCTGCTTGGTATTGTTGGTAGCGTTCAAGATCAATGCCTTTGTAGTAAGTTGATAATTGTACATATCAAAAGCCAATGCAGGCATAGATTTTCGTACATGTATTGCAAAGGAATTGAAGCGTTGAAAACGAGGCCGCATCTTGTCCCAAAATCTTGTTTTCTCTATTTCGCTCAATGGCGTAAAATAAGTTTCTATTTCTTTTATCGTTTTCTCTGCCGATAGCTTTAGCTGCTTAGAGGCATCTACATTTTTGCCCTGTTGCCAATACAGTAATCCTAGGTTTTCAATGGAGCTTATGTATTCAGGATGTTCTTCACCAAGCTCTATTTTTCTTATTTCCAATGCTTCTATCAATAACGGTTCTGCATCATTTGACTTGCCAGTAATACGGTAAAAATTGCCTAGATTAGAGATGGCACTGGCAAACGATGGATGGGTATCTCCAAAGGTTTTTTTGTAAATCGCAACCGATTTTTTTAACAAATTTTCTACCTCGCCATACTTTTCTTTACCCATGTCGATATACAGCGATGCCAACAAATTCATTGTATGTGCATAATCTGGATGATTAGTGCCAAATTTCTTTTCTTTTGATCTTAATACTTTCAGATAAATAGATTCTGCATCGGCAAGCCGACCAGTTTGTTGGTAAAGTACGGCAAGATTAAGCATCAATCGAGCGTAAGTAGTCGATTTCTCTTTGAGCGATTCACTCGCAATGCCTAGTGCCTCCTGTAGCTTGGGCTCTGCCTCTTTATACCTACCCATCGCCATATAAATCATTGCTTCATTGTTTAGCGAAAGACCATAAGCAACACTCCTTTTGTTTAGTGCTTTTTCATTTATTCTCAAGGCTTCGGCAATTTGTATTTCAGCCTCATTATACCTGCCCATATCTTTATATAGTACAGCCAAGTTATTGATAGAGGCCGCAATGGGCGAGCTTTCAGAAGGTAGTATTCGTTGACGAATGTGCAAAGCACTATCGGTATATTTTTCCGACAAAGTATAACGACCCATAGTATGGTAAAGCAAACCCAAATTGCTCATAGCAAGTGGATAAACAGGGTCTTGTGTAAGGCCATTGGATTCAAATATTTTCAAAGATTTCTTAAACGATTCTTCTGCCAATTTATATTTGTTAGAGGCATACAACATTTCACCAGCTTCGTTTAGATTCGAGGCATCCTCTTTAGGAGCACTTTGAGTGCCTCCTGCCAATCTTAGAGCTTCAAAGATTACTTTCTGAGAGCGTTTAAACCTTTCTTCGTTTTCATAGAGTCCTGCATTGTCGCTCAGTGCCACAGCATAATTAAAACTAGCCTCATCATATTCTTTGCGAGTTTCGGCCATTTTATCAACCAAGGCCGCCTTTAGTTTTTCTATATTTTCCTTACTAGCAGCATTGTCTAATAATTCTTTACCCAAATTGATTTGAGAAAATACAAATGCGGGGAAACAAAGCAAAGAGCATAAAAAATAATATTTTCTCATTCTGTAGTTTTTAAAAGTGGAATCTATTTTTTCTAAGTATTTAATCAAAATTAATTTTTAATGTAAACTTAAGAATATCGCAAAAGAAATTTAGTAAAAATTTAATCTCTCAAAGAAAGAGATTAAGGATTTTGAATCCAATTTTTTTAATTGTTTACTTTATCAATCAATGAAACAAATTGGTAAATTACTAGCCTTTCAGCTAATTATTCTTTAAATTTTAGTATTACAAAACAAAAATATTCCAATACCAATTATTAATTGCACTATTTGTATAAAGTTTAATTGAATTCAAACAAAGCAAGATTTCAATATTATTTTTTTAATAATTTAGATTAAATTTGTAAAGGATTCTTTTTAAAAAATGTGTTCTATAATCGTTTAAAGGGTCTTTTTGTTTTTTCTCTAAATATTCGTGCCGCCAATATCTATCTATTTGTGGCAGTAGAGATTAAAATTAACATCTTAGAATTTTACAATAAGTTAATAATTGATGGCTGAACTAAACAACCAAGGATTGTACGACACCAGTTTTGAGCACGACTCATGCGGTATTGGTTTTGTGGCAAATTTGAAAGGCAAAAAAGACCACGATATTGTTGAAAATGCCTTGAATATGCTAGAACGCATGGAGCATCGTGGAGCATGCGGTTGCGAAAGCAATACAGGCGATGGTGCAGGTATATTGATACAAGTTCCCCACGAATTTTTTGTAGATGAGTGTGTGAAGTTGGGTTTTAAACTTCCTGCTTTTGGTCATTATGGTGTTGGTACAGTTTTCTTCCCTAAAGATAAAAAACTTAGGGATGAGTGCAGAGCTATTTTAAATAGAAATATTGAAAAGTTGGGCATGACCTTGCTAGGGTATAGAGAATTACCTACCGACAATTCCCCCATTGGTCCAAGTGCCCTAGCAGTAGAACCACTGATGGAGCAAGTTTTTATAAAACGATCTGACGATGTAAAAGATGCCGATACATTTGAAAGAAAATTATTCATACTTCGCAATTATACTACCCGATTAGTGCGTGAAACCTACGGGTTGGAAATAAAAAATATTTACGATGCCTTTCATATTGCCAGTTTATCGTACAAGACAATTACCTACAAAGGACAATTCACTACAGGGCAAGTACGCCAATATTTTCCCGACCTTCGTCAGAAAGGTGTAGTTTCGGCCATAGCAGTTGTACACTCTAGGTTTTCTACCAATACATTTCCTTCGTTCCGCTTAGCACAACCATTCCGCTATATTGCTCACAATGGCGAAATAAATACGGTAAAAGGCAACGTAAATTGGATGAAAGCTCAAGAAGCTGGCCTTACTTCCAAGTATTTTACCAGAGAAGAAATGGAAATGATTACGCCTATTTGCGACATTACCCAGTCTGACTCTGCAAACCTAGATAACGCTGTTGAACTACTCGTTCTCAGCGGCCGCTCACTGCCACATGTGATGATGATGCTGATACCCGAAGCATGGGATGGCAACACCGACATGACAGAATCAAAAAGTGCATTTTACGAATATCACGCAGCATTGATGGAGCCTTGGGATGGCCCTGCATCTATTTCATTTACCGATGGTAAAATAGTTGGTGCAACACTCGACAGAAATGGATTAAGACCTTCCAGATATATTGTTACCGACGACGATGTAATTATTATGGCATCAGAGGCTGGAGTAATAGAAATAGACCCAGCAAAAATTGTTAAAAAAGGCCGTCTGCAACCAGGTAAAATGTTCGTAGCAGATTTAGAACAAGGCAAAATCATTAGCGATGATGAGTTGAAAGCTGAAATTTGCTCTAAACAACCCTATAGAGAATGGTTGAAAAACAAAATTAAAATTAAAGATTTGCCTCAGCCCCAAGGGGAGTTTCATCAACCAGATGAACATGCTCTACTAAGGAAACAGCAAGCTTTTGGCTATACCAAGGAAGACTTGAAAGTGATAGTAACCGAGATGGCAGAAACTGGAAAAGAACCTATTGGTTCTATGGGTACAGATACGCCACTTGCTATACTCTCTGATCAAAGTCAGCACTTATCAAGTTATTTCAAACAATTATTTGCACAAGTAACAAACCCACCCATTGACCCAATACGTGAGCGTTTGGTGATGTCGTTGGTGTCTTATGTAGGTGGTTCACTAAACTTGCTAGACGAGTCGCCACTTCATTGCAGAATGGTGGAGTTACATCAACCAGTTCTTACCAATACCGATTTAGAAAAATTAAGATATTTAGACCAATCTCATTTTCAAACCAAAACCATCAGTGCATTTTTTAAATCTGATGGCTCGGCGGGTGCTTTGGAAAAAGCATTGAATAGAATTTGCCAATATGCTGCCGATGCAGTAGAAGATGGTTTTTCTATTATCCTTATTTCTGATAGAGCAATCGACAGTAGTCACGCACCTATTCCATCACTGCTAGCTACTTCAGCAATCCACCATCACCTTATTAAAAAAGGTTTGCGTGGCAAAGTGGGTATTGTGGTGGAGGCAGCCGATGCTTGGGAAGTACATCATTTTGCAACTTTGATCAGTTTTGGTGCTTCGGCGGTCAATCCTTATTTGGCTTTTGAAAGCATTGTTCAATTGCAAAAAGATGGAGAAATAGATGAAAAATTAACCGTAGAAAAATTATTCTACAATTATACCAAAGCCATAGACGACGGTTTGTTAAAAGTATTCTCTAAAATGGGAATCTCTACCTTGCAGTCGTACCAAGGGGCACAAATATTTGAAGCACTTGGCATCAATGCTGAAGTAGTGGACAAATATTTTACTGGAACTGTTTCTAGAATTGGTGGTTTGAAATTAGACGACATCGCCAAAGAGGTATTGATCAAACACAAATTGGCATATCCAGACGTACCTGTTGCCAAAACTCAGTTAGAAGTAGGCGGTGTTTACCAATGGAAACGCAGGGGAGAATATCATTTATTCAACCCTCAAACGATACATTTATTACAGCAATCTACCAAGAATAACGACTATCAAGTATTTAAAAAATATAGCAAACTAGTCAATGATCAAAGTGTAAAAGCATGCACACTGCGTGGATTGTTGAAATTTAAAACAGCCAACGAATCGGTGCCATTGGAAGAAGTAGAATCGCTAGAATCTATTTTCAAAAGATTTGCAACAGGTGCTATGTCGTTTGGCTCTATTTCACACGAGGCACATTCTACCTTGGCTATAGCCATGAATAGAATTGGCGGGAAAAGCAATTGCGGAGAGGGTGGAGAAGATGAAATAAGATTTGCAAAGAAAGAAAATGGGGATTGGGAACGCTCTGCGATTAAACAAGTAGCGTCTGGTAGATTTGGTGTGACCAGTTATTATTTGACCAATGCCATAGAACTACAAATTAAAATGGCTCAGGGTGCTAAGCCTGGAGAAGGTGGTCAGTTGCCTGGCCATAAAGTAGATGAGTGGATAGGTCGTGTTAGGCATTCTACCCCAGGTGTAGGCTTGATTTCGCCACCACCTCACCACGATATTTATTCCATTGAAGATTTGGCACAGTTGATTTCAGATTTGAAAAATGCCAATCCAAGTGCAAGAATAAGTGTAAAATTAGTTTCAGAAGCTGGTGTAGGTACTATTGCCGCTGGTGTTGCCAAGGCACATGCCGACCATGTATTGATATCTGGTCACGATGGCGGTACAGGTGCATCGCCTATTAGTTCTATTCGCCATGCAGGTTTGCCATGGGAATTGGGACTTTCTGAAACCCACCAAACATTGGTAAGAAATAAATTGCGTAGCCGTATAGCGGTTCAAGCCGATGGACAAATGAAAACAGGTCGTGACCTTGCTATTGCAGCATTGTTAGGTGCCGAAGAATTTGGTGTAGCCACCGCAGCATTGGTTACGGCTGGTTGTATCATGATGCGTAAGTGTCATTTGAACACTTGCCCAGTAGGAGTAGCGACACAAAATAAAGAATTAAGAGCATTATTTACAGGCAAGCCCGAACATGTGGTAAACCTATTCACTTTCTTAGCGTCCGAACTCAGAGAAATAATGGCAGAGCTAGGCTTCCGTACCATCAACGAGATGGTAGGCAGGGTAGATAAATTGGAAATGCGTTCAGACATTACCAACTGGAAACTAAAAACAATAGATTTAGCCAAAGTATTATACAAAGAAAATGCAGGGGCAGATGTAGGCTTATATAAAACAGAAGAGCAAGATCACGGGTTAGAAGATGTGCTAGATTTAACACTAATCAAAGACAGCCAACCTTCGCTAGCCAACCAGCAAGCAGTAAATTTAGCGTACAAAATTAACAACCTAAATAGGTCTGTAGGTACCATGCTATCGCATGAAATTTCAAAAATTTACAAGGGTGTAGGATTGCCAGCAGGTACTATTCATGCTAAGTTTACAGGTAGTGCTGGTCAAAGTTTTGGGGCTTTCTCTGCATCGGGAATTAAATTTGAATTAGAAGGCGAGGCCAACGATTACTTTGGCAAAGGCTTGTCAGGTTCACGTTTGATATTGTACCCTTCTAAAAGTGCTAAGTTTATTGCCAATGAAAATATTATCGTAGGAAATGTTGCCTTTTATGGTGCCACCTCTGGCGATGCTTATATTCGTGGTATGGCAGGCGAGCGTTTTTGCGTGAGAAACTCAGGTGCTATAGCTGTAGTAGAAGGTGTAGGTGACCACGGTTGCGAATACATGACAGGCGGCATAGCATTGATACTTGGCGATACAGGTAGAAACTTTGCCGCAGGGATGAGTGGTGGCGTAGCCTACATTTACGACACTGACAAAAAGTTTGCAAAGAAATGCAATATGGAAATGGTAGCCCTAGAGACACTAGAGCCAGAAGATATCGATACATTAAAATCACTCATTACCAACCATAAAGATTTTACAGGCAGCGACGTGGCAACATCTATTTTGAACGATTGGAACAATTCTTTGCAACATTTTGTAAAAGTAATGCCAGTAGATTACAAAGCCGTATTACTAAAAAGAAAACTAGAACAAAACCAAATAGGAAATAAGGAGGTATTGATACATGGGTAAGCCAACAGGATTTATGGAATTCGGCCGTGAGTTGCCGAAAAAAAGAGACCCCAAAGAAAGAATCAACGACTTTAAGGAATTATATGTTCCTTTTGATGGCGAAAAAGTAGAGACTCAAGCTGCTCGTTGCATGAATTGTGGTGTGCCGTTTTGCCACAACGGTTGTCCGCTGGGCAATATCATACCCGAATTTAACGACGCAGTGTATGAAGGTCAATGGGAAGAAGCAGCAGAAATATTGCTTTCTACCAATAACTTTCCAGAATTTACAGGTAGAATATGTCCTGCACCTTGTGAGGCAGCATGTGTTTTGGGTATTAATAAGCCTCCTGTTACCATAGAAGAAATTGAGAAAAACATCATAGAAATTGCTTACGAAAAAGGCTATGTAAAAGCACAACCACCGCTAGTACGCACTGGCAAAAAAGTAGTGGTAGTAGGTTCTGGCCCGGCAGGCATGGCAGCAGCAGCACAGCTAAACAAAGCTGGGCACACTGTAACCCTAATGGAACGTGCCGAAAGAATAGGTGGATTGTTGCGTTATGGTATTCCCGATTTCAAGTTAGAAAAATGGGTGATTGACCGCCGGATGAAGGTTATGGAAGCCGAAGGTGTCATATTTCAGACGAATGCCAATGTAGGCGATAACATCAAAGTAAAAGATTTATTGAATGATTTTGATGCCATAGTGCTTACTGGTGGCTCTACCATACCTAGAGATTTACCTATACCAGGCCGAGAGTTGAAAGGCGTGCATTTTGCGATGCAATTCCTAGGTCAGCAAAACGATAGGGTACATGGCAAAACCCTTGACCCTGCTACTGAAATATGGGCTACAGGTAAAAATGTATTGGTGATAGGTGGTGGTGATACAGGTTCAGACTGTGTTGGTACTTCGAATAGACATAAAGCGGCATCGGTATCGCAGATAGAAGTAATGCCAAAACCTCCGACAGAACGAAATGATTCTATGCCTTGGCCAAACTGGCCAATGATTTTGCGTACTTCTACCTCGCATGAAGAAGGCTGCGAAAGAAACTGGGCTATAGCTACCAAAGAATTTGTAGGCGATGCCAATGGAAATCTTACAGGGCTACGAATTGCCGAAATGGGATGGGTAGAAACAGAAGCTGGCAAGTTACCAAAGTATCAGGAGCTTCCTGGCACCGAGCGAGTATTGCCTTGCGAATTGGCTTTACTAGCCATCGGCTTTGTACACCCACAACACAGTGGCATGCTCAACGATTTTGGGGTAGAACTAGACGAAAGAGGCAATGTAAAATGCAGCGATAAATATCAAACTTCGGTAGACAAAGTATTCGCCGCAGGAGATATGCGTCGTGGGCAGTCGCTGGTTGTTTGGGCTATATCAGAAGGTAGGGAGGCTGCTAGAAATGTAGACATATACCTAATGGGTGCTTCTAAACTAGAAGCAAAAGACGTGTCTATGTTAAGTGTAGTGGGGTAAGAGGGAATTACTAGAATTGATTATATATAAGACCAGCTTCCCTAAGACTGGTCTTTTTTTTGAAGTACAGCATCTTCTCCATAGTTCCTAAATATATAAAAATAAAAAAAGCAGCCCATAAATAATGAACTGCCTTTTTTAATCTTATATATTATAGGTATTAAAACTCCCACAAATTATGCTCATATTCCATAAGTGAAAATGCAGCCCACTGAGAAGCCAAAATACCTTTGTATTGATCGCCACCATATATATCTACTAAGTAGTTATCTTCTGGATTAGACACCTTCACGATGTAAGAACTAAATAATCTTAATTCAAAAGCATCAGCTAGATTTTTATGTTCTCTATCATTTTGTCTATTGAACCATATCGCATTAGGATTGTCCTTAAACAATTTTTCTACCAATTCTTTGTACATGAACGATGCCACCACAGTCTCAATTGCTTTCTTGTTCGATGGCAAGTCAGAAGGTACAGACATTGTCAAAGATTGAATATCAAAATATTGTCTTGACCTTTGTTTGTCAAAGATAAAGTCTTCTTTGATATTCATTTGATATAAATTCTGAGGGAGATAATCAGCATCGCCACCACCAGCTAGAACAGATGAGTCTCCATTTGCTAACGCTATTTGTTTTTCTTCTTCAGTCAATATAGCAGCATCAGAAGGCATACGCATTCTTTCATTAAATTCTTCAATAGTTAATTTTCTACCCAAATCAAGTGAATCATTATTATATGGAGTAATTAAGCCTTTGCGAACAGCATCAATCAGCAATTTAGTAATTTGTCTATTGGTTGAAAATAAAGGTCTATTTTGAGGTTCTCTCAAATCCAGTGTTCTCACCACAGATCTTTTGTACATAATATCTGATTCATGTATTGGTCGCACAGAATACTTATTGTAACCATCTACAATGACACCATCGTTGGTTGAGCGAGGTTTTTCTGTTGCTGGTTTTTCAGCAGCCTCTTGAGCGAAACCACTAGAAAGACTTGCTATAAGCAAAGAAACAATAACACATAATTTCTTCATAAGATAGATATTTATAATAATAATTTTATGACTTGGATATGTTTCCATACCCAAGTCATAAACAATGCCCTGTTTAGTTAAGCGGAATGTTAAGAATTGTTGCAGGAATGTTTACTTCCTCAACTTGCTTCATAAAATTCGTTCTATTTACTTTTTTAACTTCAATCAAAATCCTATCTCCAGGTTGAGCCAAGCCTGCAAAATCAGGAACTTGACCTATTTGACCATTGAAAGTTTTAGTACTTAAAGGTCTTTTACCTCTTACTAAAATACAATCCCAATTGGTTACCGCAAAATTTGCATCTTTAGGCAAGAAAGTTTTAAATCCTTCATCAGCATCAGCTTTCATTTGAATCGCTCTTACAGAAGAAGCAACCTCACCTTGTTTTTGATTTGCCTCTCTACCACCTATCATGCATTTGATACTTGGTTTAGGAATAAGACGTACGCCAAATTCTTGAGAACCTATGTAATTTCCACCACTAGATACTTTAAGTTCCACTTTGGTACCTGTAGGTATAAGGGTTACTTTACCCTTTTCTGCACCATTGATTACTTGTGCACCAGTAGCTGCAAAGCTAGGATTGTAAACAGAACCCAATGCTGGAACTTGAACATTTAGCTCATTACCACAGTTTCTATACAATGCATTTACAGAAGCCGATTGAACAGATATTACAGGTCTAGCTACTGTGTATTCTTCGGACAAATTAAAGGTAGTATCAGTTCCAAGTTTATTTTTTATTGTGATTGAACCTGACCATTTTTTCATAGCATTACCATCCTTATTAAAAGCTCCACCAGTTGCAGTGAAAGATACTAATCCCATTCCTGCTTTTACTTCAATTGGACGACCTTCAAATTTCATAGTAGGAGTTATTGCACTAGAAGATGCAGCCAAAAACATTTCAGCCTCATATTTAGTACCAGCAGCAACTACACTTGATTTAGGTCTTACCATCACTTTAATTTGGTCAAAATCTATTTTATCAATACCAAGGTTAGCACCAAGTTTAGCTAAAGCTTCAGATTCATATTTTAAAATCTGAGATTCCTTCTGAGCCAATACTGCCAATGCAGCAACCATAGGAGTTTCTGCAAAATTAAGTGTAGCAAAATCTTTACGTTTTTGACTAGCTTCCTTCATTGCCAATGGATCTTCTTTTCCATCAAGCGCTAACTTGGGTACATCCAATTTAGTAGTTTCAGTCAAGAATTTAGCATATTCGTTCATCTCCGTCTGAAGTTTGTAAGCAACTCCTTTTTTAGAACCTTCAGGACCTACCATGTAATTTACTACTTTTTCCTCTTCCTTTGCACCTTTGTAAGAAAGACCATCAGTATCTAATCCGCCAGTATCGTCTATCAGAAATTTTCTAGTTTTTCCAATAAATCCAACCAATTCGTCGGTTCTTTTTCTAACTTCTTCTGCTTTTTTCAAGGTAGCAACGTCATTAGGAGTATTTCCTGATTTAGCAACTGATTTTGCAATGCCTTGTATAGTAGAAGCATTTTCAGAATTTGCTTTGTTGTTTACTTGCATCAAGCTATCATCCAAAAATTGAAATTTTTGAATGATGGCCGAACTTACCTGAAGTGCTAACAAAGCTGTTAACACTAGGTACATCATACCGATCATTTTTTGTCTCGGGGATTCTTTACCTCCTGCCATAACACATTAATTTTATACTGTTAAAAAGTTGAAACAAAATTTATATTAACCTTTCATAGCAGATAACATGCTACCATAAACATTATTCAAAGAAGTCAAGTTTTTAGTTAATTTAGACAACTCATCTTTGAAGTGTTGGGTATCTTTGCTTGCATCGGCCATACTCTCCATTGCAGAAGAAAGATTGCTGTAGAATTTGTTCATTGCTCTCAAATGGTTGTTTGCATCTTGCAATTCCATTTCATAAACAGCATTCAATGCACCCAAATTTTTAGTAATACTTTGTACTTGAGTGTGATATTCTTTTGCATCTTGTGAAGCATTTGCCATTTCCGACATTGCATCTACAGTTTTAGCATAAGATTTATTCATTTCTAAAAGTGATTTAGATGCACTTTTAACATTATTAGCATATTCTGAAGATGCACTTGAAGCGTCAGAAAGATCTTTCAATCCAGAAACTGAAGCTGTTAAACTACTGAAACTTGTTCCTAGTTTAGTAATAGTATCTTGATTAAGACCTCCTTTAGACATCATCTCATCTAGTTTACCTGTCAAATTAGTAGTTGAAGCCTCTTCTTCCTCATCATAACCCTCATAATCTGCTGCTAATTGCGGATAAACCCTCGACCAATCTGGATCTTTATGCATAGGTTGAAATGCACTCATTAAAAATATAAATGCTTCAGTACTTAGTCCTATTACAAGCATAGGACCCGCAAAAGGCCAATGCATGATTTTAAACATCGCTCCAACAATTACTACCGCTGCTCCAATTCCATAGATCATTGGCATAATCTTGTCAAATAATACACTCTCTTTTGCGCTCATTTTCGATTAAAATTTAAAAGTTTAACAATTATTATTTACCTATTTAATTTATAAAAATACAATTTGATTAAAATTCAGAACCCGAAGATCTACCTAAGTAGGTCATAACACATCTGAAACCTATATAAGATTTAGTAGTGTCTTGATATTCAAAAGTTCTGGTGCCAGTTTCTAAGTAATAGGCAACATCTTTCCATGAGCCACCACGAATTATTTTTCTAGGCTCATTGTCATCATAATATGTAGGGTTCAAATCCCAAACTACAGGAACAGAAGCATCATAATGAGCATCTTCGCACCATTCTGAAACGTTTCCAGCCATATCAAACAGACCGAAATCATTAGAAAAATAAGATGCTACAGGAGATGTGTACATAAAACCATCATCGTAGTAATTTCCTCTACCTGGTTTAAAGTTGGCAAGCATACAACCTTTTGCATTTCTAATATATGGATTACCCCAAGGATATTTTGCCATATCTCTTCCACCTCTTGCAGCATATTCCCATTCTGCCTCTGATGGCAATCTAAAGTTTGGCATTCTAAACAAGCCTTGTTCTGCTCTCCAATTATTCATGTGTTTGGTTCTCCACTCACAAAAATATTTTGCTGCAAACCAATCGACACCTACTACTGGGTAATCGTCAAATGCAGGGTGAGCATAATAATATTCCATCATAGGATCGCCCATGTGATGTGAAAAATCTTTTACCCATACGGCAGTATCGGGATAAAGTTCAGTTTTAATGTATTCTTCACCAAGTGCTTCTAATGAATCAGCCAGCATTACATCTATGAATTGTCTATATTCATTATTTGTAATTTCGGTATCGTCCATGTAAAAACCACCAATGGTTACTTGCTTATTGTGGTTGATTTGAGATGCTGGTACATCTTCATCTGCTTGGCCCATGTGAAATGTTCCTGAAGGGCAAGTAGTCATACCAAAAGGGACTGACATGACCCAGCCTTCTCTGCCTTGTACACCGATAAGGTCGCCTCCTCCATCGCTGCCTCCTCCTTTTTTACCACATGATTGTAGCATAATGCTAGCCACAATAATAGGCAAAGAAAGAAATTTGATCACATTTAATTTAATCATAACAACTATTTGTTTAACCTGTATAACCCTATATAACCTGTAGTAAAATGTTAAATTAATAAAATATATTGAAATAACGCAATTTTGGTTTCATATTATTTTAATAATTTATATAAGAAAAAATCAATTTTCGCTTAAGCCCTGAATTTTAAACTATTGCAAAATCTTCTTAATTTTCATCATGTCTGTAACGAGGTGTTCTTATTTTTGGTTTCAAAACATCCCAAGGTGGAACAATGATGTATGACAAAAGCACTTCATGCGATGTTCTAGTTTTAGCATTGGCACCGCTGGTTACAAAGTCGAATGCATAGCCAATTTTCAATGCATTATTGTTCTGTTTATTCTTTAAAAGATTTACCCCAACTAAAAATACAATATCATCATTTCTTAAAGTCTTACCTCCTGTGGCAATATCCTTTTTGGAGAAAGATTCTCTTACATTGATACCAAACCAAAACTTGTCATTATATGTAGCTATAGCACCTACGAGGTAAGAAAGTTGCTTAAAATCGGTTTGTACTAAAGCAGATGGTGTAAGCACAATCATGCTTCCCAAATTAAGATTATAACCACCAGTAAAGTACATGTGATTAGCAACTTTAGAAATAGATTGGTTTAAACCATAAGAAAAACTACTTTGTAAAAGATGTGCGAAGCTTGCACCTACATAATATTTGTTGGTTCTGTAGGCTAAACCTACGTTTATATCTGGCTTTGTTTGGCTGGCAACATTGCCGCCACCACTAACTAAATCTTTATAAATTTGATCTTCTGTATTAATCACTCTATAATCTGCTAAATTTCTAACTGCTTGGTTAAATAATCCAGCTCTGAAGCCAATACCTAAATTGCCAGATTTCATTTTCAAGATATAGGAGGCTGAAAGTTGTAATTGTACTGTTCTGAGCGGACCATAAACATCTTGTAAAACATTAACGCCTATCCCTACAGATTTATTCAATAGTGGGGTTAGTGCCTGCACCGTCAATATATTTGTTTGAGGTGCACCACCTGTTTCGGCATAGTTTGCAGGATAGGTAGGCGATGTTCTATTTGCTGGTAAACTAGGATTATAGCTAAGCCACTGCGTACGATGGATAAATGTGGCTTTCGTAAGCCCATCTATACCCGTAAAACCAGGGCTATAGTACATGCTATTAAACATATACTGGCTAAATTGAGCATCTTGCTGGGCATATACAATGCTCCCTTGAAGAGTGATAAGTAAAGCAACAAAATAATAAATTCTCTTCATCCGTATGTAAATTATCTAATGATGATGTATAAATATTGCGGTTATAAATATTTGCAATATTTTAGAATGTTCAAATTAGCAGTAATAAATGACATATTAAAATGTTAATAACATTTTTTGTTTAGGCTTGTACGTAAGATGTTATTTAATGTTGTTGGTTTTTTTCACAAACAACTCGATTGCTCCTGTCATTGATGGGGCATTGGGCATGGGAGCCTCAATATCTACTATAAGTCCAGCATCTCTTACAGCCTTGGCAGTTGTGGGACCAAAGGTTGCAATTCGTGTTTTTTTCTGTTGAAAATCGGGATAGTTTGAAAATAATGAAGAAACACCAGAAGGGCTGAAAAAAGAAATAATATCAAAACTATTAGGATCAATATCCGACAAATCGCTTGCTACTGTTTTGTATATAATGGCTTCCGTGAACTGAAATCCATTTTTAGACATAAATTCAGGCAATTCTTCTTTTCTAATATTAGAACAGGGAAATAGATATTTTTCTTCTCTATGTTTTTTTATGATTTCTTCTAAGTCTTTTGCTGTTCTTTCTCCTGTAAATATTTTTCGTTTTCTAATTACTATATATTTCTGCAAATAGTTGGATGTCTGTTCAGAAACACAAAAATATTTCATATCGGCTGGCATCTCGAGCTTGGCTTCTGCACATATTTTAAAGAAGTTATCTATCGAGTTGCGGCTGGTAAATATAATGGCAGTATGGGATAAGACATCTATTTTTTGTTTTTTAAACTCTTTATAATCAAGCGCCTCTACTTGAATGAAGGGGCGAAATTCGACTTTAAATTTATACTTTTCCGCCAATAGAAAGTAGGGCGATTTCTCGTCAGTGGGTCGAGTTTGAGAAATTAATATACTAGAAACCTTAGTAAGCCTGTCTTTTTGATCTTTGGTTTTTACTTCGCTCATTTCTATAATCTAATTATTTCTTATACTTTAATTTAATAAAAATCTAATCAAAAATAAGGTGGGCAATATTTCTGAAATACAAAGGTAAGAAAATAAATATAGATTTCTAAAATGGGTGATTTTTGTTGTGATATAAAGATTTTTTATAAGTAAAAGAATTAATGTAAGTATTAAGCACACTCTCAACCAAATTGCGAGTGTTTGGTGAGATATTAAACCACTTAAATCCGCTATAAAATAGGTGAGGGAAAGTAAAATCATACATTTTAGCAACAATTTAATGTTGTCGAAAAAATGAATTTTAACCAACTGGTCTTGTTTAAAAAACCAACCTAGGGTATTTAATGCCAAAAACCGAAGCAGAAAAAAAGCAAAAATCCATGATGACAACAGTAAAATATTTAAAAAGTTATTATCAGAATGATGGGCGAATAGCTGCTGTGCGGTATCAAAAATAATAGGCGATTGTACCGAATATTGGGCCAAAAATGCCATCAATAATGAAGTCAAATATATAATTCCTAAAATAGAAAAACGCCAAAGATGTAGCAATTGTGTGTCTTCTAGCAAATTATTTGAAAGGATATTTCTAAATCCTAAAAAACTAAAGGAAATCTCATTATCCGTATTTTTAATGGTGGCAATTAAAAATATAGCGACCAAAAAAATCATGATGCTGCCTTGATGTGCATAGCTTCTTTTTCTAATGGAAGGTTGGAATGCAGAAATCTGGTTTTTAAAGTTATTGGACGCTAGCATTTTTTCATGTACTGAAACAATATACATTTTAGGAATTTGTACTTGTGCCGCTGTATTGTAAATGCTTACAAAAAAATTGCTAGAATAATCGACCATTAAACTACTAATGGGAAGTAATTTGTTGATTGTTGACGAGGACACATTTCTATCTATTAACAAATTATTGATAAATAAGGTTGATTGCGTGGGCAATACCACCATCAATTCAAAATTTGTGTACGATGCAACATTAATCCATTGATGAAGAATGCGATGGTTTGCAATTTCTTGATTAGTGACTGGAATATAGGTTGCGTATTGCTTGCTGTAGATAAGCCAATCTTCGTCTAACGATTTTACGATTGTGGTATCTGTAGTTATGGGTTTGCTATGGGCATAAATATTCTGAAGAATAAGTATTAACAAAAGTAACAATATGGATTTAAACCAATTAGATGGCAAAGGCAAACGATAAGATGCGAAAAAAACCATTATTGATTCATTGAATGATGTAAATTTATAACATAATTAGGTTTTTAATATAACTTTTAAAATTTATAGTTTGAGTATTGCACAATAGTCAAGTTTAATTTGGCTATGATTTAATGCAATAAACCCAATGCATGAAGCAGTTCCAATTTACTTTTTCTATATTCATATTCATTGTTATAAAAAAGTTTTTCCGCATCAAACCACGCTTGCTCTGATTCCCAAAGGTCAACTTCGGTTTTTTTGCCTTCTACAAATAATTTTCGCACACTAGTCATTAATAACTGTGAGTCTTCTAACATTCTTTTTACCCTAGTTTTATTAAATTCATAGTTTTGATACGAAATGAGACTTGTTTTTATTTCCGATTGAATTTGCAAAACAGTATAGCTATTTGTTGCTTTTGAAATGGATATATTGGTTTTCGCTTTTTGTTTCTCGGCTTGATTTCTGTCAAATAAAGGAATGGGTTGGGTGAGAAAAAAACCAAAATAGGGAATGGTGTTCTGTGGGTTTGCAATTACCCCAAATTCGGGCGTGGGAAAAGAATTTGAGCGTTGCAAAGCCAAATTAATTTGTTGACTTTTTGTGTCAGAAATTGTTTTCAAATAATCTGCTCTATGCACATAAGCAAGCTGATAAAGAGAATCTAAGTTTTGTGAAATGGGAGTGTCGAAAAAAGTATCGTTCATATTAATGGTAAGCGTATCGACAGTGGCCGTAAGCAATTTCAGCGTTTCTATTTCTTGATTGTAATTGAGACTGGCATAAGCATAAAGCATATCGTACTGGTCGTCCAAAATCTTAAATCGCAAAAATTCCAAATCTTCAGGTTTCAATTTCTTGGCTTTGGTAAGGTTTTGCAATAAAAGTACAGCTTCATTGGCAATGTCTTTATTGATTTGGGCAAACCATAGTTCAAGCCAACTAATGGAAACGTCGTAAGCAAGTTTTCTTTTGTAATCTGCAAATTCCAAATGGCGGGTTTGTAAATTCTGATTTTGTAGGGCAATCTTATTTTTTCGTTGCCCTAGCACTTGCATTCTTTTGGTCAGTTGAAACCAATCTTGACGGTTGTACGGACTGATATACAAATTATTATCAGGATAAAAACGTGGGTTAGTCAGCATCAATATTTGTGCATTAAAGGTAGGATTTGGGCGGATTTTTGATTTTTCGACTTCAATTATTGCCAACTGATTGTACCATTTTTCTATTTCTACTGCGGTATTTCTATCTAAAGCCAATTGGATAGAAGTACTAAGGGATAGATTTTGTTGTGCGTTTGCTAAACTTCCACCAAGAAAGCAAAGTACGATTAGAAAAGAAGGCGAAATTTTTGAATACCAGAGTCTCATTGTAAAAAATTTGAGCATCTAATTTACAGAGAAATCATTTGACAAATAATAATTGGATGATACAAAACCAAAAGAAATTCAAAAATAAATGTCAATTGCAATTATCTAACCCTTTCTCTACTAATTTTGTGTTCAAGTTTTATTTCTATTTCATGGCAGGTATTTACCTTCACATTCCTTTCTGCAAGCAGGCTTGCCACTATTGTGACTTTCATTTTTCTACAAAACTGCAGGGTAAAGCAGATTTTGTAAAGGCATTAACACAAGAAATTACCTTGACCCAAAATTACCTTGGCAACGAAAGTATAAAAACCATCTATTTCGGTGGCGGTACACCTTCAATATTGAGCTTGGGTGAGTTGGAAAATATTTTTGAGGCTTTAAATGAAAATTATTCACTAAGCGAAGTACAAGAAATTACAATCGAGGTAAACCCCGACGATGTCGATGCCGAAATGCTAATTGGTTATAAAAAATTAGGAATAAATAGACTGAGTATAGGTATTCAAAGTTTTGACGATGGGCATTTAAAATTTACCAATAGAAATCATCAAAGTAGCCAAGCCATAAAGTGCGTGAAAGATGCACAGGATGCAGGATTTGATAATATAAGTATTGATTTGATATATGGTATTCCTTCTCCATCGCACGCCGTGTGGGAAAAGGATTTGGCAACTGCACTGGCACTAGAGGTGCAACATATTTCGGCCTACTGCCTAACGATAGAACCGCAGACTGTATTTGGCAAATGGAAAGCGAAGAATAAAATGACCTTTGCCACCGACGATTTCGAGGCTGCACAATTTGAAATATTGCTGGAAAACTTGAGTGCAGGAGGATTTGAACAATACGAAATTTCCAATTTTTGCATCAATGAAAAATATGCATTGCACAACACCAACTATTGGCTAGGTGAGCATTATCTGGGCCTAGGACCCAGTGCACACTCGTTCAATGGGCAAGAGCGGCGGTGGAATGTAAGCAACAACAACAAATATACTGCTGCTATAACAAATGGAAATTTATCATTTGACAAAGAGCAATTAACCGAAAGAGACAAGGCAAATGAATACATTATGATTGGGCTGCGTACCAAATGGGGATTGAATTTGGGAATACTTGCTGAAAAATATTTTACACCAATTTCAAAAATAGAAAAGTATTTATTGGTTTTAGAAAAAAAGGGTTTAATCGTGATAGAAAACAACATCGTTTACCTTACCCAACAGGGCAAATTGCTAGGTGATGAAGTTTCTGCCGAACTATTTATTTGAATGAACTTTAATTTTAAAATTAATAGTATATTTGCACACATAGGAAAATTTATTTCATGACTTCGGAACAAAAGAAAGCTTTTTTACTGTTGAAACTAGTGATATTTAATTATCACGGTTTGGATGATGAAGAGAAAAAAATTCTTGAAGACACTGCCGTTAAAATTGATGGCCTTGCAGAATTGAAATGGGCCTATGATTTTTTGGAAGATGACTTCTACGCCAACCTAGACAAGGCTCGTGCATTTTTTAGTGAAACTATTGGCACCTACGATCAAGATACCAAGCTGAACTATCTAAATATGGTTTGGGATGCGACCAAGTCTAAAGGCTATATCAGTGAGATGGAAGCAACTGGCATATTGAAAATGGCCAAAGACTGGGGCGTACAAAAAGAACTACTTGCCTTGATAAGAAAGCCTGCACAATAACAATTGCCATGCACAAGCTAAGTGTTATACTATGCTTTTTGCTATTTTTTATTTCCATAGATGTGGTATATCCACAAATCAAATCACCAACATTCATTCCCTCCAAAAACGATACTTTACGAGGTGGTTCTTTTCAAGAACGTACTTGCTACGATGTCTTTTATTACGACTTAAAAGTAAAATTTGATTTAAAAAACAAAATGCTGAGTGGTAGCAATACCATATTCTTTCGCACCACTCTAGCTACTAATTGCATACAATTAGATTTATTTGCCAATATGGTTATAGACAGCATTGTTTATGGGGCTGTGAGGTTAAATACCTCTCGAGTTTTAGGAACTTTTTATGTGTATTTGCCAAAACTTTTAGAAGCTAATAGGACTGAAACTATTACTGTATATTATCATGACTCACCTACTGTAGCTGCCAAACCACCCTGGGATGGGGGCATAATATGGCAAAAAGACCCCAACCACAAACCTTGGGTAGGCATGGCTTGCGAGGGGTTGGGGGCAAGTAGCTGGTGGCCTTGCAAAGATATGTTGAGCGACAAACCTGATAGTATGCAATGTATGTACGAAGTGCCTAAGAGTTTGGCTTGCATAGGGAATGGCACTTTTGTAGGTAAACAAAAATTGTCTCGTGGTTATCAAAAATATACTTGGAAAATAAGCTACCCTATTAGTGCTTACAATGTAACATTCAACATTGGCAATTACCGACAGTTTCAATACCAGCATCGCTACAAAGAAGATTCACTGGCGATGGATTTTTACGTGTTGCCCCACCAATTGACTAAAGCAAAAAAGCACTTTCTTCAAGCAGATACTATTCTTCAGGTATTCGAGCAATTATTTAGCAAATATCCATTTCAAAAAGATGGGTACGCCCTAGTGTCATCGCCTTACCTAGGCATGGAACATCAAAGTGCTATCGCTTATGGCAATGAATTTAAAAAGGGGTATTTGAATACAGATTTTATCATACTGCACGAAACCGCACACGAGTGGTGGGGCAACCATGTAGCGGTAGATGATATGGCAGAAATGTGGATTTCAGAGGCTTTTGCGACCTACAGCGAATGGCTTTATTACGAATATGTGTATGGGAAAAAATACGCTATGCCCTACGCCCTGCATCAACGCAAAATGATTGAAAACAAAATGCCGATGTTGGGCAATAGAGAAGTTAATTTTCCTAGCCTAGAAAATATTGATATCTATTACAAAGGTGCGTGGATGCTGCATACCTTGCGAAGCTGGGCAAATAACGATAGTCTATGGTTTGGCACGTTGCGGGCAATTCAAGATACTTTTGGCCTGCATACCATCAACACACCGCTACTATTGGATTTTGTGCAAAGGAAACTGAGCGTACCGCTTAAAGTGGTAGCAAATTATTATTTGACCAAAACAGCAATTCCAATCTTTGAATATGAAGCCTTGCCTTTATCAAGCGAGGAATGTTTATTTCGCTACAGATGGGTGGTAGATGATTGCAATGAATTCAATATGCCAGTAAGGTTATTGATTGGCGGTAAAGAAAAATTATTGCCGGCGACTACAGCTTGGCAGAGCAATGTATTGACTAATGAGGAATCGAAAAATATTCAATTTCCATCAACTGATTATTTGGTAGCGTTTAAAAGGAGTGATGAATGATGAGTCATGAGTTATGAATGATAAGTTTTGAATAAATGGCCAATGAATTTTCAATAATAATTTTTTAGAAAATCATTCTTAGAAGAATGAGTGTAAATTTTAAATTAGTAAATTGATATTGTTGTAATTTAAACTATGGAAAGAATATATTTGGACACTTCTATATTTGGAGGATATTTTGAGCCAGATTTTGAAGTGTGGACAAAAGTACTTTTTGACAGAATTTCTAAAGGAGAATTTAAAGTTCTTGTTTCAAGACTAACAGACATTGAACTTCAAAATGCACCACAAAAAGTGAGAGATTTGGCTAATTCCATACAAAAAAACAATATTGAGTGGTTAGATATCACAACAGATTCAGTGCAATTGGCAGACAAATATATAGGTGAAAAAGTGGTGGGAAAAACTAGCCATTCCGACTGCATTCATATTGCAATAGCGACATTAAACTATGCAGATGTATTGGTAAGTTGGAATTTTAAACACATTGTAAATCATATTAGAATTAGAGGTTACAACGCTGTAAATTTTAAATATGGACATAAAATACTTGATATACGTTCACCCAGAGAAATTTTAGAATATGAAAACTAAAGAAATAGCAAATGAGAAATCAGTTCTTATGGAACTTCGTAGCATAAGAGACCAAATAAGCAATGAATTAACAGGTATGACACCTGAACAAATTGTGGCTTATTTAAAAAAGAAAAAAACACTGCACTCCTTATCAGTTTGGAAATAGCTGGTTTTATCAGCCTATTTTATGCTTTGAGATTTTGTAAAGAATAATTTCCTATCCCTGATTTACTTCTTACTCAAAAATAGAAAAAATATCATCTTTAGAAAGATTTTTGACAAAGCTTTCTTCCGTAGTGATGAGGTCGTTGGCTAGTTTCTTTTTGTTGTTTTGTAGGTGCAATATTTTTTCTTCTACTGTATTTTGACTGATAAATTTGTAGGTAAAAACGGTATTTTTTTGCCCTATTCTGTAGGCTCTATCTACGGCCTGTGCTTCTACGGCTGGGTTCCACCAAGGGTCTAGTATAAATACATAATCGGCAGCGGTAAGGTTGAGCCCTACTCCACCTGCCTTGAGCGAAATTAAGAAAACCTTTACCTCTTCATTGTTTTGAAAATATTCTACTTGTTGTTGGCGGTCTTTGGTAGCACCGTCTAGGTAGGCATAAGTGAGGTTTTGCTCGTCAAATATTTTTCTAAAAATAGAAAGGTGTTTTACAAATTGACTAAAAATCAAAATTTTGTGACCATTGGACAAGGCACTTTCTGCCATGTGCAACACATCGTTCAGCTTGCCCGAATTGCCTTCGTAGTCGTCGTTCACCATGCGAGGGTGATTGGCAATTTGTCGCAATTTGGTAAGTCCTTGCAGCAGCAACATGTGCGAGCCACCTATTCCTTTATGTTCTATGGATAGTAGCATTTCATTTCTAAAAGAAGATTTTACCTTTTCATATTCCTCCTTTTGATCCGCAGTCATTTCGCAGTAGTGCACATTTTCAATTTTGGGCGGTAGGTCAGTGGCTACTTGCGATTTGTGCCTTCGTAGTATAAACGGTTTAATGATGGTATATAATTTTTTGCTGCGTTGCTCATCATTTTTCTTTTCTATGGCATTCAAATATTGAGTTCTAAAGAAATTTTCAGAACCGAGCAAGCCTGGGTTGATAAAATTCATTTGTGACCATAGGTCAAGGGTACTGTTCTCAATAGGCGTACCCGTGAGTATCAGTCGATGTTTAGAGCGAAGTTCTTTTACCGCTTTGGCAATGTTGGAATCAGGATTTTTTATCGCCTGCGATTCGTCGAGAATGATGTAATGAAAATAATATTGTTTAAACAGTTCAATATCTGCACGGGTAGTGCCATAAGAGGTGAGTACCAAATCATATTTTTCAAAATATTCTGGATTTCTATTTCTATTCGACCCTGTATGGTTGTATATGGTGAGTTTTGGGGCAAATTTTTTGGCCTCCATTTCCCAGTTGTACACCAGCGAGGTGGGCATAATGAGCAAACTGGCATTGGCAACTCCTGCTTCTTTCTGTGCTTGAAGTAAAGCTAGCGTTTGTACCGTTTTACCCAGACCCATATCGTCGGCTAGGCAACCACCAAAATTGTATTTGTTCAGGAACTGCATCCAGTTATACCCTGCTTTTTGATATGGTCTCAATTCGGCCAAGAAGTCGATAGGTAGTGGGCTGTCTTCTATCTCTTCAAAATTTTTGAGGTCTTCGAGTTTTTGTGAAATACTTACTTTCGCATGGTTGCTATATTGCAGCTCTTGCACCAAAGCCAAGTGATGCTTTTGCAAAATAAATTTCTTTTCATTGTCGTCACCATCTTCTATGTATGAAAATAAATCGGCATAGCGGGTAAACCACTCTTCGGGAATTACAGCTACCTCGCCATTGGGCAATATTATTTCTCTTTTTTTGCGAAGTATAAATTGGCGAAGTTGCAAGAATGGAATTTCGTATTCGCCAAACTTGATAATGGCCATAATGTCGAACCAATCATTGCCTTCGGTTACCTCTACTTGGATAGACGATGCCCCTATAAAATATCTTTTTTCGTCTTTGATGTTTTGCTGTATTTGGTAGCCTTCTGCTAGCAACTGATCTCTATATTGGTTAAGCCAATAGAATGATTGGGCTTTGTCCATCGCCGCCTTTCCATGTTTAAGGACTAGCCCCAAACTTTTCATATATTCCAATATTTGTTTTTCAATTTCTCGCAGTCGCTTTACTTTATGAAATATGTAGCTGTCTGCTGTTTTTTCCATTTTTACAAAACTGGGGGCAGTAGAATCGCTGTTGAACAAATAGTTGCCATATTGAAAACTAAGGCTAAATACTATTTTGTCGTCGGCATCGTGAACTGCCGCTAATGTATTGTCATTGTTTGCAAAAAGCGTCATGGCCGACCTAGCATTTGCCAATTCTGAAAAAGTAATCACTGGGCACACCTCATAAACTTCTGAATTGATGGTAAATCCTTTGGCATGCACATCAAAGGCGGCCACCAACGGGGCAACGAATTTTTCAAAATACGTTTCTTCTACCTTTTTGGGAATTACAATAAATTTTTTATTTAAAAATGGTCTTAATTTGTTGCCGTCTATGTCTTTGTCAAAGTGATACATCGTTTGGTCCACCAGCAACCATGCAGGTGTATTGCACACGATAATCGCATTTTTGTATTGAAAATCTATCTTTTCTCCATTGCATTTGATGGTGGGGAAATAATGCGTATTATCTTCGTTACGCATGAAGTGGAATAGTATAGAAGCCTTATGTGGAGAGGTGAACAACTCTTTATGTGTGGGTTCACCATCGTTGCCCATTTCAAAAACCATTTTATTTTTTAACAATGGCAAGACTTCAGATTTTTTGTCTTCAATAAATCTATGTATGGCTTCTTGAACTAGTGTATCGCCCCTTTCTTTGTGAAACACTTTAAGAAAAAACTCGTTGGCGGTAACTTTTTTATTGTAAAATTTCTTGACAATATTGTCTTGCTGCATGCTGTCTATCAACTTGAGCAACTGCACATCATCGGCATCCATACCTGCGGAAAACTCGGGGGCAAGTTGCGAGGTAATGTGCTGGTGCTTTAACGTTAGTCGCTCTTGCTGGTCTAGCTGCACAGCGTAAGCCTCAAATATATAGCCCAAATACTCGTGCTGTAACAGCGAGTAAACCAAACGAAACGGAAGTGATGTAGATACCCTCATTTTACAAAAAAAACAATTTCTAAAATACGGCTTTATATGTTGCGTTCCTAAAAAGTACCGCCGTTTATTGCATAGAAAAATGAAACCGAGGCAAGATTTTTTATTCCCCCATAGGAAAAACGATAGAAATAGTGGATTGGTGAATATTTTTATGTCATATTGTCAAATAGTCTAGTTTCGCATAAGAATTGTAACACGAATTTCATTCACTTTTAAAAAATAATAGGATTATGAAAACTGTAAAATCGCTTATTTATGTATTGTCATTTGGGTCTATGCTTTTCCTTTCATCTTGCGGCTACAACGGTGGCGTGGAAAGAGATGAGAAGGTTAGTGCAGCCTGGGGTCAAGTGCAGAACGTGTACCAACGTAGGGCCGATTTGATTCCTAACTTAGTAAGCACTGTAAAAGGATACGCTACACAAGAGAAAGAAGTATTGGTAGGTGTGATAGAGGCTAGAGCCAAGGCTACATCGGTAAATATTGATGCAAGCAAATTAACGCCTGAGAATGTAAAACAATTTCAAGATGCTCAATCGGGCTTGTCTGGTGCATTGTCAAAGTTGATGATGGTAACTGAAAACTATCCTGAATTGAAATCAAACCAAAACTTTTTGGAATTGCAATCGCAATTAGAAGGTACTGAAAACCGCATTACTGTAGAGCGTCGCAACTTTAATGAAGCGGTACAAGACTACAATACTTTTGGCAGATCATTCCCTAACAGTATGTTTTCTAGCATGTGGGATTTTAAAAAGAAAGGTTATTTTGAGGCAGATGCTGCTTCGCAAAAAGCACCTACTGTAAAATTTTAGTTTATTATTGCCACCGCCTATTTGATTGGTCTAGCACCTCAAATTGGCGGTGGCTTTTTATATTTTAACTAATTCCATCATGGCAAAAGATTTCTTTTCTAAAGTCGAGCAAGAGCAAATAGTAAACAGCATCAAAGCCGCCGAAAAAAACACTTCGGGCGAGGTGCAAGTTCATGTAGAGGAATATTGCAAGCCAGCACCTATGGAACGGGCAAAGGAGGTATTTGCAATGATAGGAATGCACAAAACAGCATTGCAAAACGGGGTACTATTTTACCTTGCGGTGAAGGACAAAAAATTTGCCATACTGGGCGATGCTGGCATAGACAAAGCCGTACCTACCGATTTTTGGGACAGCATAAAAAATCAAATGACTGTGCAGTTTAAAAATGGACATATTGCGGCTGGACTGTGCGAGGGAATATTGGCCGCAGGCGAGCAGCTAAAAGCCCATTT
Source organism: Cytophagales bacterium (assembly GCA_013297765.1). Classification (GTDB taxonomy): domain Bacteria; phylum Bacteroidota; class Bacteroidia; order Cytophagales; family Cytophagaceae; genus REBA01. The sequence goes on from JAAFID010000001.1 coordinate 50,143, forward strand.
CCCTTATCAAAACGACGATACCAATGAACTTCCAGATGAAATTTCATTTGGCAAAACAGAAAATTAGTTCCCTTACCTCGGCTTCTATGAACCCTACCTATATTAAAAAAAATTTCAAATATTGCTCTTCAATGCTTTTGCCACTTTTGCTGGTAACGCAGTTGCTTTTCGCTCAAGAATTCCCTGAGCGACCCAATCCACCAAGGTTAGTAAACGATTTGGCAAATATTCTTTCGGAAGAAGAGAATTATGCCTTAGAAAAAAAGCTGAACGATTACAGCGACAGCACCTCGACCCAAATTGCGGTAGTGACCATGAAATCGACAGGCGATTATGAAATAAAAGATTATGCCCAACGCCTTGCACAGCAATGGGGAATAGGGCAAAAGGATAAGAATAATGGAATAATTTTGTTGGTGGCTATCGAAGACCGCAAAATGACTATCCAAACGGGCTATGGAATGGAGGGTTCGGTGACCGATGCTGGAACGAAAAACATTATAGAAACCAAAATCAAACCATATTTTAAAGAACAAAATTATTACGCAGGGCTAGATGCGGGAACTACCGCCATTATTCAATTAGCCAAGGGGGAATACAAAGCAGACCCAAAGGTGAAGAAAAAGGGAATGCCCAAGCAATTGATTATTTTGATTGTTTTGGTCATTATCATTGTCATCATTAATGCAATACGTGGCGGTGGTAAAGGTGGTGGCAGGTCAGGAGGGTTTTCTTCTGGTGGGTTTGTAGAAGGTGCATTATTAGGTAGCCTTTTGGGCGGGGGCGGCAGAGGCGGCAGTTGGGGTGGCGGCTCTGGAGGTGGCGGTTTTGGTGGCTTTGGCGGCGGTGGCTTTGGCGGCGGCGGCTCTAGTGGCGATTGGTAGATGTTTTGAGTTATAAGTTAAGCCTTAAATTATGAAAAAAGTGTTCTTTTTATTGCTGGTGGTAATGTCTTTCACTGCAATTACAGTCTCAGCCCAACTGATTAAAACTACATTACAAGTTACTGTTCGTAATGGCTTGGGCAACCTAGAGCAAGGAGCAAAAGTGACTTTGTATAAGACGAAAGAAGATTACGAAAAATCCATTAACCCAGCAACAGCAATAATAGAAACCGATAAAGCTGGCAAAGCTATTTTTAAAAACATAGAGGCCATTGCTTACTATATTTTGGTAGAAAAAGGCGACCAAAATAATAACGGAGCTGGAGAAAAGATAGAAAAGCTAGAAGCCAATAAAATCAATAAAGTAACGGTGGTGATAAGTGATTAGGGGGGAAGAGGGAATAAATTGGGGGAAATTAATCTAACAAATCACCATTCAACCTTTTTTTGCATTTAATGCCGTTACCACTATTTTACCAGTTTTAGCCTACAATTCTTTCATTGCTATTTGGGGAATATTGCCACCTTGTGCAGCTATATTTTTGCTTGTTAATTTTTGTCACCAAAGGAAAATAACGATTTTCTTATTTTCGTTTGGTGCCACTAAAGTAAAATATAGATTTTCTTATTTTACTTTGGGTGCTCCAAAGTAAAATAAAGGTTCTCTTATTTTACTTTGGTTCAAATAGGTTTAAATACGATTCATATATATAAATTCTATTATTTTATCATTCTAAAAAAGCTGTTGTGTATCCGCAACATTGGAAAGTGTCATTTTGCCGTCTGCTGCAAGCATTTTCCGAACGATACAATTTGTAACGGTTTTGTATTCCTTTTTCTTTAAGCGTTTTTTCATCTCCCTCCAAAAATCTTGCAGATTAGGGATATCGGTAAGAATAGCTATAACATCAACAATTGATATATTACATTTCTCTTGATCAGCAACTAAGGGCTCATGCCTGAATTTTTCAAATAATTGGATGGCATTGGCATGTGTCATTGATTAGTTAGTGTATTAAATCTATTCTTTATTTATAGCGTTTGAGCTAATTTACATTCACAAAAAACATTGAATTGACATATTATTTTACGTTCAATCGCTTATGTCATTTATAGTTAGAAAAATACTACAAGGTTTTATGATGCATATTGTATCCATTCATGTTAACGGTAGGATTCGCCAGCATTTAACTATTTTATGATTGCAATTTCCTCCAAAAAACATCCCCAATTAATAGTTTCTAATTGAGGTTTTTTGAAGGAAAATGCGCCACATCTTAATTAAGATTTAATTTTATTTAATTGGTTTCTAATCTCAGCCAACGATTGGTCTACCAATAATTTACCATCTCTAAAAACTTCTTTCATTTCGCCTTGTTGTTCCTGTTCCCACGAGGCTTGATCGATAAGTTTGTAAATTCCGTTTTCGATTTCAATTTTCATTAATCCTTTTGCAGATTTTTTTGTTCCATCGTCTGTAATTGGGTCTTTAAAAATCTCTCTTCCATTGCCATTTACCTCGCCATAAGTGGCTTTCATGGCAAACCCAAAGGTATCTCTTGTATTGTATTGGTAAGTGTAAGACCCAATTCCCAAAACTACATTTGTAGATGCAAAACCTTTGTTTTTTAAACGTTCACAAATTTGAGTTGCCCTAGCAACTGTGATGCTGTCTCCATAGATAGCTCCAATATGTGGATCTAATTCTCTAAATCCTTTCGAATTAGTATGCCCGCCAAAAGTTTGCCAAAGCAATTCAATAACTCCTTTTCTTTCTGCATCATTTTTACCCTCAGAATTGCCGCAAATAATATCAACTGGGTCGCCGCTATCAGGTCTTATTACAACTTTACCAGCTCTACTCAAAATTTCGTTTTTCAATTTTGGTAGATATTCGGTAAGCACTTTCCACAAATCCCAAGTGTCTGAAACTATTGAGATTATTCCTTTGGGGTATACTTCACAAACCAACCTGCGAAAGGTGCCAATTTCATCTTCAATTGTTCCCATACACATGACACTATGTTCGGTGGCTGCAACAGAACCTCCAATCAATTCTTTATCAGAATTTGCATTGTAATACTTCTCTAGTAAACTAATTGCGGGAATAGTATCTGTACCGCTAAAACTTAAAAGATGGCCGCTAGCAGAAATCAAACTTGCTTCAATACCAGCCATTCCTCTCATAGAAAAATCGTGACCTTGCCAATCTACAAATTCAGGAATAGTCGAAGTTTCACCAGCATACCTATCCAATACTTTTCTATATTGCTTAGCAATAGTTGCAGAGGTGCAAGGCATCCATACCACTGCTGAAACCAATGTTTCAAAATAGTTGGTAAGCCAGAAAAATTCTGGCAAAGTATTATACATCGTAAACATAGGCACTCTCATAGGTACGCTTACACCTTCAGGAAGAGCCTTAATAACCATAGGAATGTACCCGAGATCATGCAAATCTTCGATATGCTTCGTCCCAACTTGATTTTCGCCCAAATAATTATTTATTCTACGGCTATATTCAGCTACTACTATTTCTTTAAGTTGTTTAAAGAAATAGGTCTCAAAATCTTCCAAGATATATTTTTTAATAAAATACTGTAGTCCAAACAATACAACTTCTTCTACACCATCAATTCGACTTTTTCTTGGTGTCCAATTGGAGTATACCAAGGTAGTTCCTTCTGGATATTGTCTTCTATGGTCTACTTTGTAACCATCGGTTAATAGTAAGGGATTCATATTTATATATATTTATGTTTAGATAAAATTTTAGTGACATTATTTAACTCATCATACACTTGTCTTAATCCAGCCCTATCATCTAAATAGGCATTGGCATAGACTTTTCGACTTGTGGATTTATGAAATGGTGGATTTTCGTTGATAGCATCAAATGGAATTCTATTTTCTATTAAGTATGTTTTTACAAAATCTAAATCTTCTTGACCTGTCCAACATATTAAATAGCAATTAATTGATTTTAATGTTTGTAAAAGGCTAACTACTTCGCTATAGATTCTGCCTTTTTTGTGAAAATCATATACTGTATCGTCGAAATCAAAGGCAATTACCAACGAATTGTATTTAATATATTCATCAATTAATCTATTGGTTGAGTTTTCAATATCTAGATAGTAATCCATTACTTAATTTGATTTGAGTTAAACCATCGCTTTCCATATTTCTAAAAGAATCCGTTGTAAAAATTCTTTCAAAACATTTCAAATCATCAAAACCTTTACTAAAAATCCCATGACTAACTGCTAAATATAATTTTCCGGCATTTTTATTTTTGAGTTCTGTGGCTAGGCCTATAAAAGTGCCACCCCCATCACAGATATCGTCGACTATCAAGCAATCTTTGCCATGTAAGTCTTCTGAATACACTTTAAACCCCTTTAAGTTTCCAGTCTTCACATCTCTACTTTTGCTACACTCTACTACCTCTATACCACCCAAAGATTCAGAAACTTTGTATATTTTTTTCAATGCACCACCATCTGGAGAAACCAATAAAACATCATTTCCTATTTCTTGAACTACTTCCTTAAGGAATGAATGATTGGTAATTACCTCACAATTATTTAATACAGCAGCTGTAACTTCCGAATGAGCATCAAATACTATAACCTTTTCAAAATTAAAATTGTTGATAATATCAGCATAGACTTTTACTGATAAAGGTTCACCCAAAATCATAACTCGGTCTTGCCTAGCAGAAGGGAAATATGGAATAATTAAAACTTTCAATTTAATTTTCATTCTCTGCAATGCATCTACTGCTAAACATAGCAAACCTAGATCTTGAAAGGAGTTCAATCTATGTGTGATTGTGACACCCACTGACTTGTCAAAGTTTGGATTTATTTTAATGTGAGGCTCGCCCCCTGCAAAGGTGAAATTTTCAAATTGTATTTCTTCGCCAGGTAATGGTTTAAAATTTTTATCTAAATTAAGTATCATATTTTTACATTTAGTGTAATTGTTACGCAAAATAAATTAAAATAAATTATCGAACAAATATTATGTGTATTATTTACGCAAAGTTAATTTCAAATAAAATTCCTTCCTTAATTAATTTGTTGTATTTCAATTTATTAAATTTATAAAGCTTTGCTGGCCTTCCTTTTATATTATTTCCATACTTGTCAGTTTCCTCAACAATACCAAAACTCAATATTTTTTTCCTAAAATTTCTACGGTCAATTTCTTTTTCCAAAATGGTACAATATAGATTTTCAAGTTCAGAAAACAAAAATTCTTTGGGTAGCAAATCGAATCCAATAGGTTGATAAGTAAGTTTACTTTGAAGTCTATTTAGAGCCATTTTCAGTATAGATTCATGGTCAAAAGCCAGCATGGGTAATTCTTTAATAGAAAACCATTTCGCTTCTTCAGCATCACTATCTGCTTTTAAATTTAATTTGCTTGAATTGACCAATGCAAAATAAGCCACAGAAACCACCCTAAATCTTGGATCTCGCTCAATATCATCTCCAAAAGTATATAGCTGTTCTAAAAAATTTACTTTTATGCCAGCTTCTTCTACCAGCTCTCTATTTACTGCATTAATTAACGTTTCATTGTCTTTGACAAATCCACCTACAAGTGCCCACTGATTTTTTAATGTTCCAAACTTCTGTTTAATAAGCAAAACATTTAATCTATTATCTGCATAACCAAAAACAATAGCATCAACTGCTATTTTAATATTTTGTTGAAAATCCATCCATTATACGTTAGTGAATCAAATACATATTATAACTAATTAGCTAGATACAACATTTTGAAAGTTTCTAAAAATACATCAAATAATACTAAAAATTATTAATCAAATTTAATGATTAGGAAAAATTTAAAATAATTTTAACTCTATGATATTCTTTAATTAACACAACATTATTCACCATCCCCCTACAACAAATCCCCCAAAGCCTCTTCTATTTTTTCAAACTGAAACTGAAAACCTGTGCCTAAAATTTTACTTGGCGACACTCGACTACCGCCCAATACAAAGGATGCTTTCTCTTTGCCCAAAATCATATTCATCACAAAGGCAGGAACGGCGGGCAACCAAAGGGGGCGGTGCAAAGTGGCGGCAATGGCTTTGGTAAGGGCAGCATTGGTCAATGGCTGTGGCGATGCAGCATTGTACACGCCGCTCATCTGTTGGGTGGCTATTGCATGAATAAAAATACGACACAGGTCATCTACATGCACCCAAGGTGTCCACTGCTGGCCTGTACCCAAGGGGGCACCCACCATGAACTTGACAGGTGCTGCCAACTGTTCTAGTGCTCCCCCTGTTTTCGACAACACAATACCTATACGCACCTTTACGGTGCGAATATCGAGAGCTGCCACCTCATCTACCGCAGCTTCCCATGCTACTACTACATCGGCTAGGAAACCTGTAGCTGCAGCGTCTTGCTCGCTATGCCAATGAACAGTTGTATCGCTACCATATATGCCAATAGCCGAGGCTGATACTATACAGTCTGGTTTTTTGTTGGCTTGCCTTATCGCTGCGGCTAACAATTGGGTAGAAAGTATGCGGCTATCTAGAATCTGATTTTTATATGCTGGTGTCCAAGCCTTGTCAAACACGCCTGCCCCTGCCAAATGAACGATAACATCGTTGTCAAGAATTGCATTGGGGTCTATATAATTTTTATCAATATCCCACAAATATGTTTTGACACCTGTAGCCGAAGTTGCTTTGCGACTTAGGTGGGCAACTTCGTAACCATCTTGTTGTAGCAACTGGGTAAGGCGGCTACCCACTGTACCAGTGCCTCCGGTAATCAATACTTTCTTCTTCATCTAATTTTTGGCTATATAGTGTATTTAATTTACCCAAACTAGGCAATACTTATTGCAATGTTCTATTTTTGTAACAATAATGTGCTGCGAAATGTTGTATAAAAATAGTGTTACACATTCGTGCCATTGATGTTTAAATCCAATTGTTTTTAATTATGAAAAAATACCTTATTGTCCTGTTTTTATTGGCTAGTGGTTCGGTACATTCCCAAAAAATAAAAGTGGTAGAAGAAGCCATTGTACTAGAAAGAGTGCTGACAAAAGGTTATTCAGTTGTAGTCGATTTAGATGTGTCGCAAATGCAAAAAAAGTGGATCAAGCAATTGAAAACGTATGGAAAACTTACCAGAGAAATAGATTACATCGTTATCAGCCCAGCAGTAGTGCCTTCGGTAGCACAAACATCGGTAGTAATCTATACCAAAACTACCGAATCGCTGCAAGGGTTAAAAATATGGATGTGTATAGCCAATGCCAATAAAACCCAAGAGCAAGAAGCCATCAAAAGTGAAGAGGCAGCACAAAAAATATTGCACGATTTTGCAGCAACCAACTATACCGAAAATATCAATGAGCAAATAAAACATGCCGAAGCAGCACTGGTATTGGCAAACAAAAATCAAGAAAAAGCCATTAGAAAAAGTGAATACCTCGAAAATCAAATATCAAAAAATAAGGAAAACAAATTGTTGCTAGAAGAAAAATTGAAGAAGAACGGTGAAGACTTAATCTCGCTAAAGAAAGAGCAACAAGATAACGTGATAGACAAGCAAAAAACAGTAGAAGAAGTAGAGCGAATGAAACGTGCTACAGAGATTGTAAAAGCCAAACTGAACGAAATATATTAATCCCCATATACTTGCGATGCACCAGCAAACCCATATTTCGACAGCTATTACTGCCGCTACAGACCTGCTAAAACAGGGAGAGTGCGTAGCCATACCTACCGAAACTGTATATGGGCTGGCAGCAAACGCAACCGATGTAGGGGCGGTGGCAAAAATATTTGAAATCAAAAATCGTCCATTTTTCGACCCCCTCATCATTCATACCGATTCGATAGAAAAATTAAAAAAATACATTACCCATTTGCCAGAACCAGCAGCCTTGTTGGCTGGTAGATTTTGGCCTGGTCCGCTTACCTTGCTATTGCCAAAGACAGATGCCATTCCTGACCTTGTTACCTCTGGGCTAGCACGTGTAGCGGTGCGTATTCCGCACCATCCACTTACCCTTCAATTGCTGTCTCGGCTAGATTTTCCTCTTGCTGCACCAAGTGCCAACCCCTTTGGCTACATAAGCCCCACAAAAGCAAGCCATGTGTACGAGCAGTTGCAGGGCAAACTAGCACTAATACTCGATGGTGGCGATTGCGAGGTGGGTTTAGAATCTACCATAGTGGGTTTTGAAAATGAACAACCAATAATCTATCGCCTAGGTGGACTAAGTGTTGAGGCTATAGAAGAAGTAGTTGGCAAAGTGATAGTAATGCCCCACTCCAGCTCTTCGCCACAGTCGCCCGGCATGCTACAATCGCACTACGCCCCTAGAAAACCGATGGTATTCGATGATTTTGAGCAAGTCGTTGCAGCATATTCACCTTCAGAAATAGGCACTATATGTTTTGAAAATGCTAAGGCGAATATTCCCCTAGCCAATCAATGGGTACTATCGCCCAACGGCAATCTAGCAGAGGCCGCAGCAGCACTATTTTCTGCTATGCGAAGTTTAGATGCTGGCACTGTTAAAGTCATTTTTGCCGAGCAATTTCCAGCTTATGGACTAGGCCTAGCCATCAACGACCGATTGCGACGAGCATCTGCTTTATAAGATATGAGGCTAATAAGCAAACCCATATTGTGCAACTACTATGTTACCTACCGTTGCAATGCTACGTGTAGCTTTTGCGATATTTGGGAAAAGCCATCGCCATATATTTCTTTAGAAAATGTAAAACAAAATTTACTAGACCTTAAAAAACTTGGGGTCAAGGTAATTGACTTTACAGGCGGCGAGCCTTTGTTGCATAGGGAAATAGACCAAATGCTAAGGCTAGCAAAAGAACTTGGTTTTATTACCACACTAACTACCAACACGCTGCTGTACCCCAAGTGGGCAGAAAAATTAAAGGGATTGGTAGATATGCTTCATTTTTCGCTCGATGCTGCCGACCAAGCTGCACACGACCTATCTAGGGGTGTGGCATGTTTTGATTCTCTAATTGCCTCTATTGCCCTAGCCAAATCTTTGGGCGAGCGACCCGATATTTTATTTACTGTATTTGAAAAAAACTATGCTGATATAGGAGCAGTTTATGAGCAAATTTGCCAACCCAATAATTTGATACTTATTCTCAATCCAGTATTTGAGTACAACCACAAAGGCAGCAGCCTATCTGCCGAGGCGATGAATGCAGCATTGTATTGGGGAAGGCAAAAAGGTGTTTACCTGAATGCCGCTTTTATTCAATTGAGAAAAGATGGTGGCAACCATAGTAAAGCCCCTGTTTGCAAGGCTGCCAGCACTACCATTGTGATATCGCCCCATAACAAACTGGTTTTGCCCTGCTACCATTTGGGCTTAGAGGAACTGCCTATTGAAAACAAGCTTTACGACCTTTACCAATCGGAAAAAGTAAAGCTACAGATTGCCCTAGAGGGCAAGCATACCGCCTGCCAAGGCTGCGTAATCAATTGCTACATGCAGCCCTCATTTGCTGTAGAAATAAATAAATATTGGTGGCTTGCATTGCCCAGTACATTGAAATACAATAAGATGAAAAGTACTTGGAAAAAGTTGATTGGTGGATGAGGTGACTGGGATATGTAGAAATTATTTTCTTTTCTTGGGTACTGTAAATAAAATTGGCTGCAACATTTTTAGCCTTACGGGTTTTCCATTATTTTTTCCAGGAGTCCACATGCCATTAGTAAGCCTCATTACTCTTTCTGCCTCTTCATCGCAACCTCTTCCAATACCTTTGACAGTTTTAATATTCGTTATAGAGCCATCTTTTTCAATGATAAATTCAACAATTACTCTGCCCTGTATTCCTTTCTTTTGGGCAAGTAATGGAATTTGGATGTTGTCAGATAAAAATTTTTTTAAGTCTCCATGAAAAACTTCCTTTTCATAAACAGGAAACTCTTCTGCTGCGTTCGGTTGTTTAGTATTTTTTACCGTGTCATTTAATTGTGCCCAGCCATCAACACAGGCGATACTAAAGGCAAGCAGGACAATTAATTTTTTCATAGTTGGTATCAAGTAAATGGTATAAAGTTTCAAAATTACAGAAATTAATAACTTAATAGTAATGGATTAAAGCAAAATTACCTCAATTACATTTGCCCAAAAACACAGCTAAGAAAATAATCTTAACTTTGCCCCATAAACACTTTTTTCAAACACATTATGGCCATTGATATTAGAAGAGAAGATGCCTTGAACTACCATACGCAAGGGCAGCCAGGCAAAATAGAAGTAGTGCCTACAAAAATGCTTAGCTCGCAGCTGGACTTAGCACTTGCCTACTCACCAGGAGTTGCAGAGCCTTGCAAGGAAATAGAAAGAGATAAAGAAAACGTATATAAGTACACTGCGAAAGGCAATTTAGTAGCGGTAATATCCAATGGTACGGCGGTGCTAGGGCTAGGTAACATAGGCCCTGAGGCCTCTAAACCAGTAATGGAAGGTAAAGGTGTATTGTTTAAAAAATTTGCAGGAATTGATGTTTTTGACATTGAAATAGACTGTACCGACCCTACCGAATTTATCAAAATTGTAAAATCGCTAGAACCTACTTTTGGCGGTATCAACCTTGAAGACATTAAGGCTCCAGAGTGTTTCGAGATAGAAACCAAGTTGCGGGAACAAATGAATATTCCTGTAATGCACGACGACCAGCACGGTACGGCTATTATTTCTGGGGCAGCGTTGTTAAATGCATTATTGGTTGTAAAAAAAGACATTTCACAAGTTCGCATGGTAGTCAATGGTGGCGGTGCTTCGGCTATATCTTGCACACGCCTGTACCTGTACTTGGGGGTAAAGAAAGAAAACATCATCATGTGCGATAGCAAAGGCGTAATACGTGCCGACAGAACTGACCTTGACGCTACCAAAGCTGAATTTGCTACCAATCAAGATTTTCATAAACTAGACGATGCCATTCGCAATGCTGATATTTTCATAGGGCTGTCAAAAGGCAATGTACTTACGCCCGAGATGTTGCTGAGTATGGCTGCAAACCCTATTGTTTTTGCCCTCGCAAACCCTACACCCGAAATAGATTATCACTTGGCGATGCAAACTAGAAATGACATTATCATGGCAACTGGCAGGTCTGATTTTCCTAATCAAGTAAATAATGTACTGGGCTTTCCCTACATATTTCGTGGGGCACTGGATGTAAGGGCGACTGAAATAAACGAAGCCATGAAGCTAGCGGCAGTGCATGCCATCGCCGACCTTGCCAAAGAGCCTATTCCAGATATTGTTTCCAAGGCTTATGGAGATGAGAAAATTGTATTTGGCATTAAGTATTTGATTCCCAAACCACTTGACCCAAGATTAATTACCAGCATATCGCCCGCTGTAGCAAAGGCCGCTATGGATTCTGGAATTGCCAAAAACCCCATTACTGATTGGGAGCAGTATCACGAGCAATTGCAAAAAAGAATAGGCATAGACCAAAAGCTAATGTCAAGAATAATCAATCGTGCAAAACAAGACCCCAAAAGAGTGGTATTTGCAGAGGCAGACCATTTGAAAATATTAAAAGCTGCACAAACACTGCTCGACGAAGGCATCGCACATCCTATTTTACTGGGCAATGTAGAGAAGATAAATAAGCTGATTGCTGAAAACAATCTTGACTTGAAGGGCTGCACCATCATTAGCCCCACCGACGACAAAGAAAAAAGAAATGCTTATGCCGATTTGCTTTACAAAAAACGCCAACGCAAAGGCGTAACTCTTGTAGAAGGTCGCAAGCTGATGAAAGACCGCAATTACTTTGGTGCCATGATGGTAGAAATGGGCGAGGCAGATGCCCTGATAAGTGGACTTACCAAAGATTACGCAGAAACCATTCGCCCAGCGTTACAAATAATAGGCGTGGAAAAAGGCGTGAAACGTGTTGCCGGAATGTACATCATGATCAATAAAACAGGGACTTTCTTTTTTGCAGACACTACGGTAAATGTAAACCCTACGGCCGAGGAGCTTGCTGACATTACGACCCTTACCGCCCGTGGCGTAAGGTTTTTTGATGTAGAGCCACGTATTGCCATGCTTTCTTATTCTAATTTTGGTTCGGTAAAAGGTGAAGTACCTAACAAAGTTGCAGAGGCTGTAAAAATCATTCATCAAAAGCATCCCGATTTAGTAGTCGATGGCGATATTCAAGCCAATATTGCCCTAGATACCAAGTTGCAACAAGAGGTATATCCCTTTAGCCAATTGGCTGCTGAAGGTGCTAACACTTTTGTTTTTCCCGAACTTACTTCTGGAAATATTGCCTATAAATTGTTGCAAGAAATAGGTGGTGCAGAAGCCATAGGGCCAGTATTGATGGGCATGGCAAAGCCAGTTCATGTGTTACAGCTAGGCAGTTCTGTGAGAGAAATTGTGAACATGGTTGCCATTGCAGTTGTAGATGCACAAAATTATGCTAAAGGACTGGCAGTAGCACAGTAACAGTATGGCTTTCCAAGGCAAGTAAATTTCCTTGGAAAGCCGTTTTTATTTTTTTTAGTTCTACGGGGTAAATTACAATTGATTTAATTTCTCTATCAATTTATAGACTTCCGTTGATGGATTTCTCAAAGGAAATCTTTCATCAGAATCTTTTAAAGCAGCCACTTCAAGTTTCTTGGCATTTTTGATTGCCTTTTCTTCACTGCCTTTGGAACTTAACATTTTGAATATTTTATCATCCGCTTTGTCATATTCCTTTCCTAAGTAAGATTTTAATTTTCTTACCAAATCGTCTCTATGAATATATGCAGTAGAATATTCCATAAAATGAAGCAAATACCAAAGTTCAAAACTTTGATTGGATACTATGGCAACTAATCCAAGATCTTTCGCTTGTTGGATTGCGTTTTTTATGGTGGGGTGTTCATCTACATCCATTACACAATAAATATCACCATATTCTTCAGTTTGATTTTCCTTGGCTTGTCGTTTCTGTTCCTTTTTTCTATCAATGGCATACTTCACCACAGAGGATGGGCTAGAATCAGCACCTCCATCAACC
>JAAFID010000010.1 GCA_013297765.1 Cytophagales bacterium
GTCGCCAAGGTGCAACCCTGTTGCCGCCCAATGGAATGTATAGATAATCTCGCAACCAACTTGACAACGATATGTGCCAACGCCGCCAGAACTCAGTAAGACTGGTGGCTTGGTAGGGGGCATTGGAGTTTTCGGGCAAGTGAAAACCCAATAACAAGGCTATCCCTATGGCCATATCTGAATAGCCCGAAAAGTCGCAGTAAATCTGCAATGTGTAGCCATAGATGCCGAGTAAATTCTCAATTCCGGTGTATAAAGTAGGGTTGTCAAAAATGCGGTCTACAAAATTGCTACTGATGTAATCCGAGATAATGGCTTTTTTCACCAGCCCGCATACAATTAGAAATACACCTCTGCCAGTGTCATCATTGGCTATGGTCAATTGCTTTTGCAACTGTGGCAACAACTCTTTAGGCCTTACGATAGGCCCAGCCACCAAATGGGGGAAGAACGAAACGTAAAAGAAAAAATCGGTAATTCGTTTTACAGGTTTGAATAGCCTACGGTGGGCATCTACCGCATAGCTAATAAGCTCGAAGGTGTAAAATGAAATACCAAGTGGTAAAAATATTTTGGGTAATGTAATTGCCAGTCCAGCTGTGTCGTTGGCAACCGCAGCAAGAAAATTGGCATACTTAAACCAACCCAACAAACCAAGGCATAAAATAATGGCAAATGCCAACAGCCAGTTTCTTGTGGTGCGATTACGACAGGCGTAAATATGTAGCGTTAGGTAATGCACCACCATTGATGTTGCAAGCATCAATATAAAATACCAGCCACTAGATTTGTAATAAAAATAAATGGAAAACAGCACCACAAAGCTGATGCGTAAACGTGGGGCAAAACGCAGCAAATTATATACAATTAAAAAACCTGCGAATAGCAAAAGAAACAACCCGCTATTGAACAGCATGGGTTGGCTTGCCTGATACCGCAGCAGGGCTGCAATTTTATTTGGGTCTAGTAAGTTCAAATTTCGAAAATCCAGAAATGATGGCTTGATACAATAATTCACCTTGCAGCTCGTAACCCTTGCGGTTCAGGTGTAGTAAATCTTTTGACGTTAAATTTTTTCCATGCCACTTAGCAATGCTACCAAGCCCTCCCATAATTTCAAACAAATCCCAGTAAGCGATATTGTTGTTATTGCAATAATCTATAAGCACATTTCTGGCAATGGGAATATTGTTGTTTTTATACTTTTTACTTCTGAAATGATCGCCCGGAATGGTTATTAACAGAGAGGCTTGGGGGTTATTAATTTTTAATGCAGTAATCAAAGTATCTACTTGCAATTTAAAAATTGCTGGGTCAAAAGATCTAGAGAAGGCTTCGTTAGTGCCTAACGAAATAATAATTAGATTGGGTTTTAACACTTTTTGTTGCTCTTGAAAATATACGGATTTGTTGTAGTGCCTATACTCTGCTCCATTGATGCCAATGGTATTGTAAACAATTCCTGGCCTACTATTTTCAAGTACCAAACCATAAATCATGGTGTAATTTGGGTGGGTAAATGATCTTATGCGGGTGTTCAAACTTATGGTATTTTCCACATTCAGCAAGGGAACTTCTGAGTGAAATTTTTTATCTTCCGATGGCAAGGAAGACACCATAGCAGTAGTTCCGCCGCAGCTATCGGTGATTTCAAAATCAAAACAATTTGTACACTTTTCATGAAATAAAGTGACCTTATTAAACTGGTAATTCAAATTGGGTTTGTTGCCTACCGTGATTTGAATACTTGCATTCATCTCCTCTGTTTTCAAGGTGAGACCGCCCACACCTATAGGCATGGAGTCTGCAATGGCAATATTTCTTTTACTCTTCCAAATATTATTACTGGATGTCTTATAGGTGTATGGTTCATTGGTACGCCCTACTTTGTATGGCACTACAAGGCCACGACCAGCATTGCCGTAGGCAAGCTGCAACTGCTCTCTCAATTTTCCTGAAAACAAATCAGCCTGCAAGTGCGAGTCGCCAATATGAGTAATGCGTACAGTAGCATTTCTGTTGGTTTTTAACTGTTGCAAATGGATATAAAATGAATCTAGTGCTGTACCCTCATTTTGTAGTTTATTAGCTAATATTTTTACAAAAGGATACAGCTTTTTGATTTCTTGCAAGTCTTGAGCAAAACCATGCGAAGTGCCCATGATTACTAGCGTAAACAAGAAAAGTAATGAACGCATAGAAAGATTAATTTTGCCCATATTTACTTTCATAATGTTGCAAGTTTTCTATCATCCAATCATAAATCAGATGTCCAATTTTTTCCGCACCTCGATAATTGAAATGCGTGTAGTCTTTATTGGCAAGGGCTGTATCTGCCTCGACCCACTTCACCATCGTATTTTCGCCACCCATGCTTCGGTAAAGGTTAAAGAAGGCAATATTATTTTTTTTTGCAATTCTGTACTGAGCTTCTAGCAGATATTTCAAGTTTGGTTCGGTCACAAAAGCACCGTCCACTTTACTACTTTTGTCGCTAATGCCTACCAGCAATATTGCGGTATTGGGACAAGCTATTTTTAAATTTTGGATTACCTTGTTCATACCACGTTCATACCAATTGAAAACTTTTAAATCAGAACTAAGCACGTTGAGCCCGTAGTGTAGCACAATCATATCGTAATGGAGGTACTGGTTGAAAGAGCGAATCATTTCCACATTTAACCTCGAGAGTAGCATACCTGAATTGCCACGCAAAGAAAAATTATCGACAAATATACCACTATCACTTTCCATACTTAGCCCGAAAATATTTTGTTTTGATGGACTAGAGACTCCAATCTGTGCGGTATTCAGCAATGTAGTTGAAGAGAGAATTTTTTCATTGACCATATTTTTGCCTAGCAATAAAAATTTTGTCGATGTTTTTCCATTGTAAAAAATTGCCGTGGATGGCTTGCCAATAGAGGGGGCGTAATACATTTTCACAGTTTCAAATTGATGCAATCGAACACTATTTTTAACACCCCAATATTTTGCCCACGTATAGTCTAGCTTACTAGAATCAATAGCAGCAGAGTCTATAGGTGCAAAAAATCCATAGCCCGATATGCCGCAGTCGCTTGCTTTATTTTTTGGATTTAGCAAGGAAAACGTTGTCCATTTGGCATCAAATTTATGGGCTATTGTTTTTCTGAAACTAGCTACAGCACTGGTGATGGGGACAAAGCCTATTCCTCTGCCACCATATTTATTTTGTAGCAGTCTTCTTAGATTTTCAGTAATTAAATCGCCTTCTATCACCGAATCGCCAAAGTAAGCGATGCGAATTTTTTTCTTTTGATGCTTTATGTCTTGAATGGATTTATAAAAAATATTCATGCTGCAAGCACTGTCACCATTGAGGTTTGGAATCAATTCTGGATTTATAACACTGTCATCTTCTATTGGTAATTGTGCTATAACGGCTGTATCTAATGGGCGAGAGGTTGCAATCTCCACTTTTGCTGTCGAGGAAACATGTCGTATATCCGCAATAAGGTCAACTGATTTCAGTTTATTTGACAACAGAAATTCTTTAGGAATATATGCAATAGCCACGAGAAACAATAGTGTGCAAAGCACTATCCATAAAGGCTGGTAAGAATATTCTTGTTGTTGCATACAGTCATAAAGGTAATCATATTTAGAAAAGATATGGAGATGGTATGAACTAGATTTTTGCGAATAGATTATGTTTTTGATGAAATGTATTGTTCCTATTAAATCATTTTGCCATCGTTCAACCCAACAAATATGGCTTTTCAACGCTAAGTTTTAATTTTTATACTATTATTTTAGAATATTTATTTGTTGCATTTGATAATAATTACTGCTTTAATTTTTTGCTTTTGATTATTTTAATCAACGCACTATAATCTCTACAAGTATTATGAATATTGGGTAGTAGCTCTTTTTAATCGATATCGTCTGGTTTGCAATTTCACATCGCTGCACGTAGAACGCAACGTAGGCAATGGTTGCATTTATTTATTTTGGCAAATGAAGTAAAGAATATTAAACATTTTTTTTATTTTAGCGGTATAATGCATTGAATTAAATTCATTCATTTCGCCTAACAATAAAGATTATTTTAATAAAATATTTTTCTATAGTTTCCCTCTGTATCGCCCGTAGATACAAGGTTTCAGAAGAATTAAAATTGATTAGCCTGTTCACAACAATTACACCCAAACCAAACAACTATGTCTGCAACAAAAAAAACAACTCCTGCACCAGCGAAGAAAGCTGCTGCTCCTGCAAAGAAAGCTACACCTGCACCAGCAGATAAATCTGCTGCTCCAGCAAAGAAGGCTGCACCAGCACCTGCAAAGAAACCTGCTGCTCCAGTGAAAAAAGCTGCTGCACCAGCAAAGAAGGCTGCACCAGCACCTGCAAAGAAAGCTGCTGCTCCAGCGAAGAAAGCTGCACCAGCACCTGCTAAGAAAGCCGCTGCCCCAGTGAAGAAAGCTGCCCCAGCACCTGCAAAGAAAGCCGCTGCCCCAGTGAAGAAGGCTGCTCCAGCGAAAAAAGCTGCCCCAGCACCTGCAAAGAAAGCCGCTGCCCCAGCTAAAAAAGCTGCTGGTAAAAAATAATTTTACCTCACCAATTAATAAAAAAACTCCTGAATATATTTTCTGGAGTTTTTTTATGGCCTTTGAAAATACTTGCCACAAACCTAATCGGCATAGTTGTCTCTAATGTTGGCAAAGAATGCCTCTCTGTATATGTCGCCAATAATAAAAAAACTCCTGAATATATTTTCTGGAGTTTTTTTATGGCCTTTGAAAATACTTGCCACAAACCTAATCGGCATAGTTGTCTCTAATGTTGGCAAAGAATGCCTCTCTGTATATGTCGCCAACGGGTATCTCGTGTTCGCCAATATAAATGCGGTTCTTTTGAATTGAGTTTATTTTTTTCAGCGACACTATAAACGAGCGGTGCACTCTAATAAAAAGGTTAGTAGGCAATTTCTCTTCCATATATTTCAAACTTAAAATGGTAAGTATGGGCTTACTACCATCAAATATTTTGATGTAATCTTTCAAACCCTCTATAAATAGAATATCCTCAAAATTAATTTTGATAATTTTGTAATCGGCACGCACATAAATATGGTCGTTGTGCGTATTGGCACTACCAATATTGGCTTGCGTGGTATATTGCAAGTATTCTTGGGCTTTGTTTACAGCTTTTAAAAATCTGTCGTAGGCAAAAGGTTTCAGCAAATAATCTATGGCATCGAGCGTATAACTTTCTACTGCATAATGATTGTAGGCTGTAGAAAAGATAACAATGGGTGGATTTTTTAAACTTTTAAGCAATTGTATTCCCGAAAGGTCGGGCATTTGAATGTCCAAAAATATCAAATCTATTTTTTGGTCTGTCAATATTTGCAAGGCTTCCATGCCCGATTTGCATGTAGCCACTAGGCTCAAAAAAGGTACTTTGGCAATCATTCCCTTGAGTATATCTAGTGCCAAAGGTTCATCGTCTACAGCTATACAGGTCATCATATTGCAAGAAGTTAAGTATTGTATAATTTAAAAGTAAGGGTTTTCTGTGTATTTATTATTCGTAACTTATTATTATTGTGGGTACATTTTATTTAAAAAAAATATTTGATAGGATCAGGCAACCATTTTGTATTTGTGCAGACTATAGATTTGAAATCAAAAATATCAATATTTTAACAACTCAATATTATGAAAAAACTAAATCACCTTTCCTTGCCTTTATTGGTTTGGTTGTGTAGCTGGGTCATGGTGGCTCAGGCACAAGTAGCGGTTTCCAAGTGTGAGACAAATTTTAAATATAGTTTTCAAAATAATTTTTGCCCACCCACTGCTCTTTGTTTGGTGGCAGACCATGTGAATTATACTTTCGCTACTCAGCAAAATGCTGATTACTATTCTTGGAATTTTGGCGATGGCAGTTCTGCCATAGATTCAATAGGTAAAATTGCTCATTCATATTTCAAGCCCGGCAAATATAAGGTTTCGCTAATTGCTTATTATAATGCGAAAACTCAAAATCCTTGCAAAGCCACTTACTTGGAAATAATTGAGGTCAAATTCCCCTACGACACCATACTGCCCTCGCCATGTGCCGCAGACTTACAAACCTCTACTAGCAGCTTGAGCATGAAGGCTTGGGATGCCAAACAGTCTATCACAAC
Organism: Cytophagales bacterium; assembly: GCA_013297765.1. GTDB lineage: Bacteria > Bacteroidota > Bacteroidia > Cytophagales > Cytophagaceae > REBA01. Next base: position 6,179 of record JAAFID010000010.1, read on the forward strand.
AGACGCCATGACCCAAACACTCTATTTTTGGAACTATGGCGATGGCAGTAAATCGGTGGGGTCTAATAGCGAGAGCGGCACAGCCCACGATTATAAAAAAGGAGGCAAATATTTACTAAAAATGACCAAACTAATCCTTACTGCTTACAAATCTTCAGAATCGTGTACTGGTAGTATCACCGTTGATTCCATAATTTTCAAAGTACCCTGCTACCAAAAAGAGATTTGTCGTGAAACGCATTCAAAATGGATTGTGGTTGAAACAGAAAATACTACTAGCTGTACACTTGGCTTGATAAATTCTGTCGATAATTTCACGCTTACTACTTATGATGCCAGCATGAGACCAACAATATATGACCCCAATACAAAATCTATTTTTCATTGGGATTTTGGCGATGGCAAAACCAATAGCACCAACACTGCCGAGGTAAAATACACCTACCAAAAAGCAGGAAAATATTTGGTGACGATGAATATGGCGACATTGCGAGATGATTCTAAAATAGATCCCACCAAGGCCACTTGCTCTGCCGCTTACGCAGATTCATTGTTGCACATGAGCATTCCTTGTTTTTATACTGTAGTATGTCGCAACAAATATTCTTTTTGGGTAACTATAGGCACAGCAGATACTACTTATAATAACAATTGCCAAAGAAAAGCGATTGTAACGGTAAGTGGAAACACCATTTCTTATATCGACAACGCTGGCAAGATAGCACCAATCAATACGGTAAAATATAATTACTGGTCATTTGGCGATGGTACAGATACCGTAGCATTGAGTGGAGTTCATACCTATAAAAAAGCAGGAAAATATTTGGTAAAACTTCACTCGGCTCAATACAATAATGTACAAATGTTGGTGTATTGTAATTCAATATCATATGATTCAATTTTACATACTTGGATACCTTGCTACCATCGTCTAAACTGCCGTAGCGTAGATTCTGTGTGGGTAGAGGTGGGTAAAGAAAATCCTATCAATACATGTTTGGAAATAACTTCTATTGGCAAAGAAATAACTGTCGATATGGCTTTGGCCTATACTGCCGATTTTAAACCAGGTGTTTTTCATCACCGCTACTACAATTTTGGCGATGGTAGCGATACCATGGGCGTAAACCAAGCCACGCATACTTATAAAAAAGATGGAACTTATTTGGTAACTGGAACGGAAGTGACCTATTACGCTGGGGCACTAGAGAGAGAGCAACTTTATCCCGATTCAGTAATCTATCAATGCAAAGCCATCATTGCCGACCCCAGTGTTCGCTTTGTAAGTCCTTACTGCCCTACCAAAGAATTAAGCAGAATAGTGTGTAGCGAATGGATTACCATCAACAACAACAAACTTGTTACCAGCATCAGCCCTAATCCTGCTAATGAGTTTGCAAATTTGTATTTAGAAAATGCAGTAAACAACGTAGATTTTATGATATACAATGCTGCAGGAATGTTGGTAAAGAAAATCGAAAATATAGCTAATGGTACACAGCAATTCGACACTACCGATATGGCTACAGGCCTGTATCTATACACCATTTCAAAAGATGGAAATATATTGAAACGTGATAAATTTGCTGTAAATAGATAGAGATATAAATTGGCTATATTCTCGAAGGGTAAGCATTTTTACAATGCTTGCCCTTTATTATTTTTAGCACTAGTAATGCGCAGATGAACCTTAAATTTATGTTCAGTGGCATCAATACTCAATAAAAAATTATCAGGATAAAGTAGTTCCAATCGCCTTTGTATATTGGCCAAGCCAATACCCGAGCTTTCGTCTTTTGCAGTGTGCGCTTGTTGAAATAAATTGTTTTCTACTACAAAATCAATAGCTGTTGCAGAGGCTTTCAATGTGATGAAAATATAACTTTCTTGTCTATAGCTTACCCCATGCTTAAAAGCATTTTCTACTAGTGGTATCAGCAACATAGGCTCTATCATTGGGTTTCCTGTAATATTGTTGTCAAATGTTATTTTTACACTATCATCCAACCGTAGATGTTGCAGGGCGATATAGTTGTGGATGTACTCTACCTCTTTTTCTATTTCAATCCATTTTACATTAGATTCATACAGCATATACCTCATCAGTTGAGCCAGTTTTAGTAAGGCCTCTGGGGCATCGTCTGATTTTTTGAGGGTGAGCGAATAAATGTTGTTTAAGGTATTGAATAAAAAATGTGGGCTAACCTGATTTTTCAAAAAAAGTAGTTCTGAGGTCAATTTCTCTTTTTCTATTTCTTGAATTTGTCTGCTATTTTGAAGCCATTCTTTAGTAATGCGGTAACCGCCACTAATAAGCAAAATCAATATACTGGAGAGTATGGCAGCACGCACACGTACCTCTATGAACCAATGTCTTTGAAACATACCACGGTTGAAATAATATTCTATAGCCAAATGGATTAAGGATATAGCAATAATGATAACAATCACTGAAATGATATAGAAAAAAATATGTTTGCGTGCCAGCAATTTCGGTATCAGTAGGTATAGATTGGCGTAGAAAAAAGAGGCTAAAAAAAAGGTGTTGATTAATAATTTGAAAAAGAAAAAACGGTCTATAAAGGGGGCATTGTGTGAAAAAAGTGGAATAGATAAAAATGCCAGCCATACCGAAAAGTGCATGATTACTAAAGCAATGGGATGTTGGAGCAATTTATTCATCATAAAATTAGGTAAGATGGAGGAGGAGGCAATGATATATTTTCGAAAGGGTAACATCAAGTATTTGAAGCTAGTAAAAATATTTTTATAGCGATGATAAAATATACCAATACCCTTTTTTTATCCTTAAAAATGGCTGTGCTGTGGGGGTAGAAATTGTAGCATGTCTTTTCCATGGTTTTTTATAGCTTTGTAAAATTTAACAATATTTTAACATCATAAATTTTAATGAAGGCATACCTATTTCCAGGCCAAGGCTCACAGTTTTCGGGCATGGGCAAAGAACTTTACCACACCTCGGCCAAAGCAAAATCTCTTTTCGACCAAGCCAATGATATATTAGGTTTCGAGATTACCAAAATAATGTTTGAAGGTAGCGATGATGAATTGAAGCAAACAAAAGTAACGCAGCCTGCCATATTTATTCACTCGGTAGTATTGGCAAAGATTTCAGCAACATTCATCCCTGAAATGGTGGCTGGCCATAGCCTTGGCGAGTTTTCGGCATTGGTAGCCAATGGTGCATTGTCGTACGAAGACGGCCTGCAACTGGTTTATAAAAGAGCAATGGCCATGCAGCGGGCTTGCGACATAAACCCTTCTTCTATGGCTGCTATTCTTGGGCTAGACGATGCTAAGGTAGAAGAAATATGCAAAACTATTGCTGGCGAAATTGTGGTGGCCGCAAATTACAACTGCCCTGGTCAATTGGTTATTTCGGGATCTACCAAAGGCATAGAGCAAGCTTGTATTGCCATGAAAGAGGCTGGAGCTAAGCGTGCATTGCCGCTACCTGTGGGCGGTGCTTTTCACTCTCCATTGATGGAGCCGGCGAAAATAGAGTTGGAAGCTGCCATTAGAAACACTCATTTTTCAGCACCTATCTGCCCCATATATCAAAACGTAAATGCTAAACCCTCGACCGACACCGAGGTAATTAAAAACAATCTAGTGGCTCAATTGACCGCCCCTGTACGCTGGACACAAACCATACAGCACATGGTAGCCGATGGTGCTAGCCTATTTGTAGAATCTGGCCCTGGCAAAGTATTGCAAGGCTTAGTAAAGAAAATAAATGCAGGTAGCGAGGTGGCAAGTATTTAGCCAAGGTGTATTTAGCCAAATTTATATACTTCATAATATGCAATTTACTCCATCGATGGCAAATGCCTGCAAATTAATAAGAGGCTATATCTTTCAAAGCATCACTAATGTTAGGAATTTAAGTCATTAAAAACCCGTACAGGTGAAAATCTGAATCGGTTTGTACAGGAATATATTTTAATTTATTCGCCTTTGCGTTTTACTTTCCCTTTCACCCACAGATTTATCTGTGAATGAAAGGGAAAATTTTATAATACGCAAAACCAATATTGCTGGTGCTATAGATTGCTAATAACCTCTTTGACCGTTGCTCTCTTTTCATAATTTTGGTCAAAATAGCGGTACTTAATCTTACCATCTTTGCCTATGATATATACCGCTGGTACTGGAAGGGTATTTTGCTTCGACGCATTTCTTTCTTTTAGGTCTATGCCGTATGATTTGTATTTTTCGGTAGTAGCAGCATCCCAATCAAAGGCGACTTTGTAAGCGTTTATTATTTTCAAATCTAGATCTGATACTACTTGAAAACTGGCCTTTGTTTTCTGTATTGTTTTTTCCACATTGTCAGACTTCTCAGCAGTAATAGCCACCACAGTGGCACCTTTAGCAGTAATTTGCGACAACGAATCTTGCAAGGCCATCAATTGCCTGTTGCAGTATGGGCACCACTCTCCTCTATAAAATACCAATACTACTGAACCCGTTTTTAGCAATTGTTTCAACTGTACAGCATTATTGCTTTGATTTTTACCTTTAAAATCAGGAGCAATATCGCCTACTTTTAAGCCTGTGGGCTGGGCTTGGGCAATGAAAGGAATGCTAAACAAAGCCATAATAGCTAAAAGTAGTATTTCTTTTTTTGTATTCTTCATTAATATTGGGTGGGTTAAATTTATGAATGAAATAGTTTTTTATGTTTAGACGAATACTATTGACAAACCTTACAATAAGATTTTAAAAAATAATTGTTACAAATCTGATTTTGCCTTATTTATTTGGTCTTGAATATGTTCTTTTACTTCATCAGAAAGAGTGTGTACTTGTTTATCAGAATTATACATTCTTTTTATCTGTACAATCATTTCTTTCGATTGGGCAAAAAACTTTCTACAAGGTGGACAACTGAACAAATGCAGATACAATTGCAACCGCAATACAAACGAGAGTTTTCCCTCTTCTTTTTTAGAAGACAAATAAGTAGCCTGCTGGCAAGTAATGTTTATTTTGGGTTTGGCATCCATTTTGGATTGTTGTCAGTTGTAAACCAGTTTTTCTCTAGGCAACTACGCATCAGTAGCTTTGCACGGTGTACAATAACCCAAAAATTAGACGTTGAAATGTCATAATCCTTACAAATTTTTTCAGATTCTTCTTCCTCTACATATTTTGACACAAAAATAGGAATCATTCGTGGCGGCATTTTGCCTATGCAGGCTTGCAATATTTTGTGAAACTCTTCTTGATGCAGTGTATCGTCGGCTTCTACTTTCCAAGTGCTTGGCCGGGCACTGGATTTCCAATGGGCTGTAGAATAACTGTCAGCCTGAAAAAATGATTCTTGGAAACTGTTTTCGGTGGCTATCAAATAATCGTCGGTGTTTTTCAACACATCTTTTTTTCTGTAGTAGTCAATTATTTTTCGATTGAGAATAGCCACTAGCCAAGTTTTTTCTGTGCTCTCGCCCCTAAACGAATCCTTTGCTGTAAGGGCAGAAAGAAAAGTATCTTGCACCAAATCTTGAGCAACAACTTTGGTGTTGGTCTTCAACATTGCTAGCGAATACAAATAATCTCCATAGCGAGCAACCCATTCGTTAGTATAGAGCATAAAAAACATGGCTTATGCTTACAAACATAATAATTATAAGCCTATTTTTGTTGGGCATACCTATTTTAATTCATTAGCCTATGGCATATAAAATTATACATACCGCCGACTGGCATCTAGGCCAGTCGCTCCATCAAAAATCTAGAAAGGAAGAACACCAATTATTTATAGTATGGCTATTGCAATTTATGGAGCAAGAGCATATCAATGCAATCATCATTGCAGGCGATGTGTTTGATGTAGCTAACCCCAGCATTGAGGCAATGGATATGTACCACCATTTCTTACTCGCAGCATATCGCCTCAATGTGGAAGTAATTGTGGTAGGTGGCAATCACGATTCTGCTGCCAGGCTTAATACTACAGGGTCGTTGCTACAATTGCTAAACGTACATGTGGTGGGGGGCGAGGCCACAGCCCTAGGCAAAATTATTCCATTAAAAAATAAAGAAAATAACACGATTGAAGCCGTTATAGTGGCAGTGCCTTACCTACGAGATGGAGATTTGCGGCGAATTGCAGAAGGTGAAGCTATAAAAGAGGCAGATAGTGCCTTTGCAACAAGCGTAAAGCTGCATTACGACAGTCTAGCGGCAAAGGCAAAGTGTGAATTTGAAAATATCCCACTCATTGCCACAGCACATTTGTATGTAAATGGAAGCACTACTTCAGATGCCAGCCAAGCCCACATGCACAAAATAGGTAGTTTGGGCTACCTAGCATCGCATTGTTTTTCTAGCAATTATAGTTATATAGCCATGGGGCATATTCACAAGCCACAAACCATAAAACACCCAGAAAATGTAGTGGTGCGGTATAGCGGCTCGCCTATTCCGCTTAGCTTTAGCGAAAGAAACGATGAAAAGGAACTTACTGTTATTGCATTAGAAAATATCAGTTTAACATACCAAAGTGTACCCATACCTACCAGTCGCAATTTAGTAAGGCTAAAGGGTACGCCACTACAAATTGTGGAAGCAATGAAAAACTATGAAAACAATACTCCACTAAGCACCTGGGCAGAAGTAGTGGTAACTGAAAATGTAAATTTTCTGGAGTTTAATAAAGAGATAGAAATGCTGGCCAGCCAAAAAAATGTAGAGCTTTTGAATAGAATTTTAGAAATTCCTAAAACCATATTTACCCACACCAGAGCTGAATTTGTGGCAGGTGCAGACAACAATCCACTAGATGATGTGGCAGAAATATTTAAACTAAAATGCGAAAAACAAGGATTAGACGCAGGCAATATTCAGCAGTTAATGCCATTATTTGACGAAGTGTACAACGAGGTAAAAGGAAGCGAAAAAGTATGAAAATCTTAAAAGTAAGCCTCTGCAACATTCATTCGCTAAAGGGCAAACATGAAATAGATTTTGCAAATGGACTATTGGGCAGTGTAGGGTTGTATGCCATCACTGGCAATACAGGTGCGGGCAAATCGACTATTCTCGATGCCATTACGCTGGCTTTGTACGGGCAAACGAATAGACATGGCAATAAAAGCCTTGACCAAGAAATAATCACTAGAAATGAAAAAGAGGCATATTCAGAAGTTACATTCGAGGTACACAACCAGCAATATTTTGCCGAATGGAAAGTATCATTCAAGAGAAACAATAAAATAAATGATTCAAAAATACGCCTCTCTAAGATTATAGAAAATGACAAGCAATTATTGACAGACAAAAAAACAGAATCAAAGAATAAAATTGAAGAACTAATTGGATTAAGCTTCCATCAGTTTACCAAATCGGTATTGCTGGCACAAAACAATTTTTCAGCTTTCCTAAAAGCCAAGCCTGGAGAAAGAGCCGAAATGCTGAGCAAAATAACAGGAACTGAGATTTATGAGTATATTTCTAAAGCTGTTTTTGAGAAAACCAAAGCACTAGAAGATACCTTAACGGCTAGCAAATCTTTGTTAAATAACAATTTACTGACAGAAGAAGAAGTAGCAATACTCAAAGAAACCGTAGAAACAAAATCAGCCCAAACGGCTGACATAGCCACGGCCCTAACAAAAATAATCGCCGAGCTAAAATGGTACGATGACCTAGATAAAACCGAGGTCGAATACACGAAACACCGCCAAGAACTGACAGCTATTGAAAAAATAATTCAAGAGCAAAAAGACGATTACAATAAATTAGAAAAATACAACAAAGCAAAGCTGTTAGAAAAAGACTTAATCGCATTTGAAAATGCAGATAGCCAATACAATGCAACTAAAGAAAAACTTCTGAAAGTAGAAAATGAAATTGTATTGGCCAATACCCTTTTGAAGGAATTGGTGCTCGATTTGGAAACAAAATACAGCCAGCAAACTATAGCCAAAGAAGAGCTAGACACCAGTCTGCCACTTGTAGAAAAAGCGAAAGAAAAATTGCAAGACCAGATGAGCCAAGAGAAGTTGATTGCCGAGTTGGACAAAGAAATGGAGGTTAAAAAAGACCAATTAGAAGAAAAGCAAAGCCAAAATATAAGATTAGTTGCAGAAAAAGAGATTCTTGCAAATTTAATTTCAAATTTAGAAATAGAAGTCGCAGCCCATAAAAAATATGAACACTGGGTAGAAGACAAAAAAGCAGTTGGTATTATTTATAAAGAAATAGAAAAATTAGAAAAAGAAAACGCAACCATAAATTCTGATACGCTGGAGCAAGACATTGCACTGTATCGCAATAAGATAAATAAAAATATAGAAGATATAACAAACCTAACATCTAAGCTAGCTACCGAAGAACCTAAGTACAATAGCCTTGTACAAGAGCGAAATAAATTGAAGTCGGCCACGATTTTAACGACTGAAAAAGAAATTGCACAAGCTAAGCTATCGCAATGGAACCTACTGCAAAATGAACTCTCCAAGTTGGCTGAAATAGAGGCTAAATTAACACCATGTAAACAGCGTATTACCGAATTGTTATGCCAAGAAAAATTGGCGAATGAAAAACTTAGATCACAAAATAAACATATAGAAGCACTTGTAGAAAATCTAATGCTACAAAAAACCATAGCTAGTTTAGAAGAGCATAGAACGAACCTAAAAGATGGAGAAGCGTGTCCGCTATGTGGTGCAAAAGAACATCCCTATGCCGTCGAAAAATTAGATTTAAAACCCAGTGAAGCAGAGCAAAGACTAGCCGATGAAAAAACAAATCTAGAAAAAATAAACAAAGAAATAAATACCATTGCCAAAGAGAAAATACAGCTTGAAGGCACTGTAAAATCGTATGAAGAAAATGTGCAAAATGCTGAAATAGAAATAAAAAAATCACTCGCTTTTTTGCAAATACCTGAGCCACCAGCACAGGAGCAACTAATCAAAAATGCTCAAAATTTAAAGCAGTTGATTGATAGCTACAGCCATGATTTGACAAGAAGTACAGCACTTACCGCTGATATAGAAAAAAGTGCATTGGATATACAACTGCAAAAAGACGGCCTTCAAAAACTAGAGATAGCGAAACTGGAAACAGAAAATCAATTAAAATCATGGCAACAAACAGCAAACAGCAACGAACAGTTGCTGGCAAAAAACAATGCATCAATCGTAGCAAAATATGAAGAATTTCAATCTATCATCAATAATTATGATGAGAAAATAACTACTAACGAAATAGCGAAATTCATAGAAATAGGAAAAAAATTGACCGCTAAACATGATAAATGGAAAATGGCCAATGAAGAATTGATTGCACAAAAAGAAAAAGAACGTACTATCGATACTGATATAAAAAACTTAGCATTCGCTCTAAATCTTATAGAAAAAGAGCACCTTCAATTGCTTGAAAAACAAAATACTGAAAATAATTTGCGCATAGAAACGAAAGCAACTATTGCATTGCTTACTGCAAATTTTAAACTAAAAAACCCTAGAGAAGAAGAAGATAGGTTGCGAGAGAATGTAACTACAATATCGAAAATAATCAATGAAGCAAATAATAAAAAGGCAGGATATGAAGCATCAATCGCTGAAAATTTAAAAGTGAAAGAAGAATTGTGGAAAGCCAAAATTATAGAAGAAGCCAGTGTAGCAAATAATGCTTTAAAGCTCAAGAAACTGCTTCAAGAAAATGAATTCGAATCAATCAATAGTTTGAAAAATGATTTGCAGTTGCTCAATCATGCCATAATCGCTGCAAATAAGGTTAAAAATGAAAATGATAGAATCTCATTGAAAAGCCTGCGGGATGCATCGAGTGACAAGTTGCTAAGTTTACAAAAATTACAACTTACCTCGCTCTCGGTAGAATTACTTGAGGCACAGAAGATAGAATTAACAACCAAGAACCAAGAGCTAAACCAACAAATAGGCGGTGCAAAAGAACAATTGAATAACAATGAAAAAGAAATTGCTGCCAACCAAAATCTACTAGCAAAGATTGAGAATCAAGAACAGATATGCAGCCAGTGGAAGCAACTGAACCAATTGATAGGCTCGAGTGATGGAGATAGGTTCAAAAAGTTTGCTCAAGATTTCACCTTGTCTTTGCTAGTACAGTATGCCAATCGCCACCTTGCCGTAATGTACAATAGATACGAACTGCACAAAGACGACCTTGCCGCCGAAATGGAATTGCAGATTAAAGACAAACATTTTTTTGAGCAAATACGCACCATTAATTCACTTTCGGGTGGCGAAACGTTTTTGGTAAGCCTAGCCTTGGCCTTGGGGCTGTCCGACTTGGCGAGCAAAAATACCAAAATTCGTTCGCTCTTTATCGACGAGGGTTTTGGCAGCCTTGATCCCGAAAGCCTCAACAATGCTCTAGATGCTTTAGAGTTGCTACAACAAACCGACGATAGGCAAATAGGTATTATATCGCATGTGGAAGAACTTAAAAAACGCATTCATACCCAAATAAAAGTAACCAAAACATCTGCAGAATATAGCAAAATAGAAGTTTGCGATAGCTAGCACATTTTTGCATCTGCAAATGCTAGGGATGGTTTTTTCCCATTGTTAAATTTAAAATTTCAGCCAACGCATGATTTTTTCTAGCGTATCTGTCAAAAGTTTCCTAATCATATTTCCTTTGCCAAATTTTAAATCATAAATTTGCAAGATAATTTGAGTACAGACTTTTCCATAATAAAAATCATTGTTACCATGAGCGAACAAAAATTACATTATTCGGCAGAAGAACTAAAAGAATTTGAAGTGCTGATAGCCGAGAAATTAGAAATAGCAAGAAAGGAATTGCTGTACATCAAAAATTCGTTGAGTAAAAAAAATGACGAAGGTACCGACAATACCTCTGGCACCATGAAACTACTTGAAGATGGTGCAGATACTGCAGAAAAAGAAAGTTTTACCCAACTTGCAGCACGCCAACAAAAATTTGTACAGCAGCTAGAAAATGCCATGGGTAGAATTAAAAACGGCACTTACGGTGTATGTATTGACAGCGGCAAGCTGATACCCAAAGAACGTTTGCGTGCTGTGCCACATACGCAGCATACCATAGAGGCAAAGATGAATAAACGATAGTATTTTGGATTTTCTTAGCAACCATATCGAAAGCCTGATTTTTTGTTCGCCCGATGCTCTCAAAGTAGAAGATATCAGTGCATGTATGGCTGAAATGTTCGAGGCTACAGTTCCTAGCAAAGACATAGAGGTAGCACTAGAACAGCTAGTAAAAAAATATGAGGCAGATACCTATCCTTTTCAAATATTCAAAATTGCAGGTGGCTATCAGTTTCTTACCAAGCCCGCCTACCAAGCCAGTATAGGTATATTGCTAAAGCAAAAATCCAAGAAAAGATTATCTACCTCGGCCCTAGAAACAGTAGCCATTATAGCCTACAAGCAGCCCATTACTAAAACACAAATAGAGCAAATTCGTGGCGTAAACTGCGATTATGCCATCATGAAATTGCTAGAAAAGGAATTGGTAGAAATAAAAGGAAAATCAGATGGAGTGGGCAAGCCAGTACTGTATGGCACCAGCCAAAAGTTTATGGATTATTTTGGCATAGACGACTTGAAAAATCTACCACTGCCCAAAGACATATCTAGTGATGAAAATTCGATTGGTAATGTAGAAGAGTAATTGAACAATTTTTAAATGTCAAAAAAAGTGGCAAATATAAACCCTATTTGCCACTTTTTAATATACAGGCAATACAGATGCCTATTTCTCTCTAAACACAATATTGATAGGAACACCCTCTAAATTGAAATTTTCTCTCAACCTGTTTTCCAAAAATCTTTCGTAAGGCTCTTTTACATATTGCGAGTGACTACAGAAAAATGCGAAGGTAGGGGTATGGGTAGGCAATTGTGTAATATATTTGATTTTTATATACTTACCTTTTAGTGCAGGCGGTGGTGTACGCTCTACTATAGGCAACATCACATCATTGAGTTTTGAAGTAGTAATTTTTGCTGCTCTATTTTCATAGACTTCAATTGCCTTTTCTATCGCTTTAAAAATCCTTTGTTTGGTAAGCACCGATACAAATATGATGGGAATAAACGTCAATTCTCGCAACGTTTCCTTTAAATCTTCTTCAAATTTTTTTGCTGTATTGCTATCTTTTTCAATCAAATCCCATTTATTGACAAGAATAACAATGCCCTTTCTATTCTTATTGGCAAGACCAATGATATTCATGTCCTGCGACTCTAGTCCATTGATAGCATCAATCATTACAATGCATACATCGGAATCTTCTAATGCACGAATAGAACGCATTACTGAATAAAATTCGATGTTTTCGTGTACTCTGCTTTTACGTCTTAGCCCTGCTGTATCTGTAATGATGAAATCTTTGCCAAAGGCATTGTAACGAGAATTTACTGCATCTCGAGTAGTGCCAGCAATGTCTGTAACTATACTTCTATCAACTCCTAACAGTACATTGGTAAATGAAGATTTTCCTACATTGGGTCTTCCCAAAATTGAAATTCTAGGAATGCCCTCATCAGGATTTTCGATGCCTTCAGTGGGGAAATGTTTGATTACCTCGTCTAGCAAATCGCCTGTTCCCGAACCATTTTGAGAAGATATGGCAAATAGGTTGTCAAAGCCTAAACTATAAAATTCACCCGCCAAATGTGCACGTTGCGAAGTGTCTGCTTTATTAGCCACTATGTAAACTGGCTTCTTAGTTCTACGCAATATATTAGCAAAATCCTGATCTAGTGGCGTAAGGCCACTCTCCACATCTACCACAAAAAGAATCACGGTAGCCTCTTCCATGGCCAGTGTCACTTGCTCTCTGATGGCTTGTTCAAATATATCATCCGAACCCTTCACATATCCACCAGTATCTATTACGCTAAAGTATTTTCCACCCCAATCTGAATAGCCATAATGCCTATCACGGGTTACTCCGCTTTCATCGTCCATGATGGCCGATTTTTTACCTACCAATCTATTGAAAAAAGTAGATTTGCCTACATTGGGTCTGCCTACTACTGCTACTATATTTGCCATATTCTTTGTTAAATCTTAATACTTTTTGGAGACTTTTATTTTAGAATCCAAAACTTTTTAGTGCTTTTTCTTTTGTTCGCCAATCGGCTTCCACCTTTACATGCTGTTCTAGAAAAACTTTCTTTTGAAAAAAATCTTCCATTTCTATTCTAGCTTCTCTACCTATTCTTTTTAGTGCCTCGCCACCTTTACCTATGATAATTCCTTTCTGACTATCTCTTTCCACATATATTTGAGCTCTAATGCGTAGTATGTTGCCCTCATGAACAAAATCGGTAATATTTACGTGGCAGCAATAGGGAATTTCTTGGTCAAAGTTTTTGAATATTTTTTCTCTAATAAATTCAGCAGCAAAAAATCTTTCTGTCTTGTCAGTCATCTCTTCCTTATCGAAATAGGCTGGATGTTCGGGCATTAAAGAAAGAATGGTATTGAAAATTGGCTCAATATTAAATGCTTCCAATGCAGAAATGACAATAATTTCTTTATCGGGAAGCACCAGATTCCAATAGTCTATTTTCTCTTGCACTTCTGCTTGCGACTTGGCAAGATCTATTTTGTTAATGACGATAATGATAGGAACAGTTGTTTTCTGCAACCTCCTTACCACATCTTCTTCTGCATATTGCTCGTGCAGGTCGGTTACAAATAAAATTACATCGGCATCTTCCAACGCTGTAGTTACAAAACTCATCATGGCCTTGTGCAGCTCATATTTTGGTTCTATAATACCAGGCGTATCCGAATAAACTATTTGAAAATCATCGCCATTAATGATGCCCATGATACGGTCACGAGTAGTTTGTGCTTTAGAAGTAATGATAGAAAGTCGCTCGCCTACCAGTTTATTCATCAAAGTAGATTTGCCTACATTTGGTTTACCTACGATACTAACGAAACCGGCTTTGTGCATTTTATTTTCCATGACTTTGTAAAAAGTTTACAAAGATAGTTGATTTATTAGAATTATCTATTACCTTTGTCATCCTACATCGCGGGATGGAGCAGTTGGTAGCTCGTTGGGCTCATAACCCAAAGGTCACAGGTTCGAGTCCTGTTCCCGCTACAAACACTTAAACGCCTCAAATTTAATCAATTTGAGGCGTTTTATTTTAATTTATATTCATACCGCTATAAACGGGGTTTATGGGTTAGCTGGTAGTATGTGACGGGATTTTAATTACAGCGTCGATATATGAATATTATTATTATCCACTCTAGTACAATATTCTACATAAATTTCAGATAAAATGCTAGGCTTCATTTTTAAAGAATACCTATTTTTATTCTTTTTATTTTTGATTGTTTGTTTTGACTCTATGGGTCAAAAAAGAAAATCCATTTTGGTTAGAGAACGTAGGCCTTATATTTCCTTCGGCATAGGAAGAAGTGTCCCTATTGCTGACAAATTAGCTGTTCCAGAAGATTCTCTCTCATTTGCAAAGCCAGGAATAGATTTTGTTGGCGAAGCCACAATTGTGTTTACACCTTTTGTGGGTTTTAAATGTTCAGGAGGAGGTATATTTAACCCAATTGATTTACAGTCTTATGAAGGTAATCTAAAGGCAACTTTGGCGTCCACGAATTTTTCTGGAAGATATGAAGCTAAAATTGGTGGTTGGTACACTGGATATTTTCTTATCGGGCCTATGTTTTCCCTTCCATTTAAAAAAGTGACTTTTGATTTTGATCTTCAAGCAGGTGCTACTCTATCCTACAAATATCCTTCTGAACTTACACTTTATCATATCAATGGTGATGTAGAAAAAACAAAAAAAGGAAAAGGAAAAGGATGGTCTTTAGGGGTAAGTTATGGATTGTGTTTTAGATATACTTTATCAAAAAAAATTGCCTTATATACCAACACAAAAATGTTTCTAACAGTACCTGAAATTAAAACAAAAGTAAATCAAGTGTATAATGGCAATTTGGTAAGTTCTATAACAGAAAAGTATGAACAGGCACTTGTACACTGGATAGTGGGTTTGGGAATTGCCTATCAAGTAGTGAGATAATTAAGTTAGTATATTACGCCCCAATCAACAAAAGACTCAATACATAGGGTCTGCTGAAAACTAAAATGGCGATATTTCCTTGTAAATTTAGCTTTAAACGTACATTTTTATAATTCATATTTAATTGAAGTGCAAGGTTTTTGAAGTATAACTTCAAAAATTCTTGCAGTGGATAACTTGCAATGAAAATATAAGATTTTTAATTTCCCTATTTTTGAGCGAAAGCCTACTAAATATGAATACGCAGTGAAATATTGTGTCAATTTTTAACAAATCAACTCAGTTTTTGGATAATGTTTTTCAAATTTCTTATTTTTATTAATTTGCGAGTTTTTTAGCAGATGCTAATTATCTCATGATTTTTAATTTGAAGCAGTGTTCATTGATTTGGCAAGTATATAATCCATTGGCCAACGAACTTGCATCTATTTTTAAATTAGAATTTCCCGTAGGAATCGTAGTTTCGTAAACTATTTTTGAGTGAATATCTCTAACAGTTACTGTTGTGTGGTTTTCAAGGTTAGCATTGACAACTATTTCGTTGGTTTCTGAATTGTAAAATGCGGTATAATTTAAATCTGTCATTGCTATTGCATTGTTTGCAGCTACCATTCCAGATTCTTCCCCTATTATAGTAACGATACTTTGCGGAGGCAATGTAATCAAATCCGTATTGGCAATAATTCCTTTGCTTTGATACATTATAGAAGGCTGTTGGCTTACAACCTGAGCAAAATATTTTGGCACTTGTTGCGATTCATCGAAAGATAGTTTAACTGTTTTACTTTCTGTTGGATTATCATTCACCAAAACTATAGTTAAAGTTTTATTTTTGTTGTGTTGAAATGCAACTGAATACAAATCATTTTCCGTTGCTTCACAGGCAACCTGAATCGCTCCTTGGTTTATATTTTTTGAAAAATGTTTTAAAACTTGATAGTTATATTTTTTACTTAAGTCATTATTCAATAATCCACCATAATCGGGACTATAAATGGGTGAAAAATACAACCAAGCAGACACTTTACCGTGCTTTAAAGAATTAATGATATTCACAGGGAAGAATTCATCGCCTGCTTCTGTAGAATATATTTTTAAGGTAGGGTCATAATTATTAAATATTTTTTGCATTGAATTGAATGAACTTGGAGATATTGAACTGGCGAAAATACCTCCTGTCTGATATCCTTGAATAGCTGCGATTTTCTTGAACTTGTTAGCTTCAGAATTAATTGCAAATGATTTCATGAAATTTTTAAATCGCCCAATATCAATAATATCTTCATTGAATAATAAATTGGTTTCAAATTTTTTGTTTACAATTCTTTGCCCCACTTTGTTCAGTGTAGCTATGTATGAAGAGTCTCTATAAACACAACTGGAGTAAGGTTGCCCAAAGTAAGGGTTGTTTTGGATACTTAACCCATGAATCGAAATTCCTTCTTGTTTCATATATTGAAGATAAGCCTCACAAAATTCGGCAAACTCTTCTTTGTAGTCGTTATTGCTTATACCAGCTGGTTTAATTTTGGCATTTTCTTCTGATGTAATCAAACGATTGTAATCGAAATCAGTACCATTTGCACAGTTGTTATATTTCATCCATTTAGGCGGCGAGGCTATGCTGGTAATAAAAATTGCAGAGTCGCCATTCTTTTTGACTAGATTTTTTAATTTCAAAAAGGTGTTTTTAGTAATCTCTACAGGCATAAAAGCATCTCCATCGCAGGCAGTATTAACTTTATTTTGCAAATTAAATTTTGGCAAATCAAGCACATTTGGGTCGTTATTATCATTGACCAATTCGAACTCAGGTTCTAAATAATTTCTAAAAATAGTAAGCCCCAAATCATTTACTAAAAGGTCGGCCAAAGTATCTCTCATTGGTTTTGTGGGTGGAAAATTTTCTGCGACTACCTTTGAACTGTGGTCTGTTGCCAATACCCCAAACCCATCTATTTGTTGGTATTGGATAGCTTTATTGATTTTGATAATAGTCTGTGCAATGCTAGAACCATAAATGGAGATGCTAAAAAAAATTATAGACAGAAAAATTTTCATCATGGGAAATTGGTTATTAGGTGTGTAAGTGTAAATATAAAATAAATTTATCCATTTGCGCAGCTACATCTTCCTCCGCAAAAATTTCCCTATCTTTGCCCCTTATATCAATTGAATATTTGATGTGGAATGTTTTGCATACATCGTATAAGTATTTAATTAATAATATTTTATTGGCAAAATGAAATTTTTAAATTACTACTCCATAATTTAAAACCTCTTTTAAAAAGCCGCTCTCATCATGATTATTATCAATTAATATTGGTTCTATCCTTTCGTCTATATCACGACGTAGTTTCCATAGCAACGGAGCGTACGTAAAAAAATCTCCTTGAATAGAATTGACAACTATTGCCACATCAATATCACTTTCCTCTTTTTGGCTGCCTCTTGCATACGAACCAAAAAGAACCATCTTATCGAGATCAAAGTATTTTGAAACGACAATTTTATATTTAGATAGCAACTCTACAGCTTCTCTTTTATCCACAATTGCAATTTTTTAGTATTTGTTAATATGGATACACATCTTTCTTTTGAAAGGCTCTTCATCAACTGCTCTTTGTGTGAAGGATACCTCGCTTCAATATTTAATGGTTCCAAAATATCAATAAAATCTTTAAAATCATCAGAGAGTAAATCATAAATGTTAGCCTTTTTTGCTAAATAAGAAAGTCGATGTGAAAATGGTGCAGCTTCCTCACTTACAGAATTATAATAGGCCTTAAATATTTTCTCGATGGTTTGATGACACATAAACCCAACATATAAATAACGCTTGCTTTGCTGCATAGCCTCAGCTGTGTCTAAATCATAGTCTGACAATTCTACCCAATATTTAACCTTAGAATTCATAAAAGCTCATTTATCTACAAATTACAAATTAATTAAATAGATTCATGAAAAGTGGTAACATTTGCTAGCCAAAAAAACTATTTGAGTAAAATTTCCTCCGCAAAAATTTCCCTATCTTTGCCCCTTATATCCATTTCCCATGAGTACTACTTCTGAAATTACCAAACGCCGCACTTTTGCTATCATTAGTCACCCTGATGCTGGGAAAACCACACTTACTGAGAAACTTTTACTTTTTGGCGGTGCTATTCAAACTGCTGGGGCTGTAAAGTCTAACAAGATTAAAAAAACAGCAACCTCTGATTTTATGGAGATAGAGAAGCAACGTGGTATTTCAGTGGCTACCTCGGTAATGGTGTTTGATTATAAAGGCGTACGTGTAAACTTGCTAGATACTCCTGGTCACAAAGATTTTGCGGAAGACACCTACCGTACCCTTACTGCAGTAGATAGTGTAATACTAGTAATTGACTGTGCAAAAGGCGTAGAAGCACAAACTGAGCGATTGATGGAAGTATGTCGCATGCGTAATACCCCTGTAATTGTGTTCATCAACAAAATGGACAGAGAGGGCAGAGACCCTTTTGATTTGCTGGAAGAAATAGAAGAAAAATTATTCATAAAATTACGGCCTCTGGCTTGGCCCATAGGCATGGGCAGCACTTTTAAAGGAGTTTATAATTTGCATGAAAAAACATTAAACCTGTTTCAAGTTTCCAAAACTACCATTGCCAAAGAAAAAATAAGCATTAACAACCTAGACGACCCAGCACTAGTTGCCGAAATAGGAGAGAGGGCTACAGCATCGTTGAAAGACGATGTAGAATTGATAGAAGGATTGTTTGAACCCTTTGACCAAGGGCTTTACGAAGATGCTTTGCTGGCTCCAGTTTTCTTTGGTAGTGGGGTAAACAACTTTGGAGTGCAAGAATTGCTAGATACTTTTATTGAAATAGCCCCTAAGCCTGCACCCAGAATTACGGACAAAAGAGAGGTGCTGCCAACAGAAGATAAATTCAGTGGTTTTGTATTTAAAATTCACGCCAACCTAGACCCTAGGCACCGTGACCGTATTGCGTTTTTAAGGGTTTGCTCAGGGGTTTTTGAACGCAATAAATTTTTTCACCATGTGCGGTTGAATAAAAATTTCAAATTTGCCAACCCCTATACCTTCTTGGCACAAGATAAAACAGTGATAGAAGAAGCCTACCCTGGCGACGTGATAGGGCTCTACGATACAGGCAATTTTAAAATAGGCGATACGCTAAGCGAAGGAGAAAATTTCTTTTTCAAAGGTATTCCTAGTTTTTCGCCCGAGTTGTTTAAGGAAGTGGTCAATGCCGACCCTATGAAATCAAAGCAACTAGAGAAAGGCTTGATGCAACTAACCGATGAGGGTGTTGCACAATTGTTTGTACAGAAAATTGGCAATAGAAAAATAATAGGCACGGTGGGCGAGTTGCAGTTTGAGGTAATTCAACATCGCTTGCTCAATGAATATGGGGCTTCTTGCAATTACCATCACATGAATTACTACAAAGCGTGCTGGCTTACTACCACCGACAAGAAACGATTGGAAGAATTTATCCAACGGAAATCGAACCAAATTCTTTACGACAAAGATGAAAACCCAGTATTCATGGCCGATTCGGAATGGACGTTGAGAACGCAAAAGGATAATTTTCCTGAAATCACTTTCCATACCACCTCTGAGTTTAAGATAGCATTGCCCGCAGTGTAGTGGGAGATATACTCTACTCATCTTAGACCCATAGTTATTAATCCTTACTTTGCATTAGCACTTCTCTTATTTCTTTTATCTGTATCTGTTGAATGATGAGTTTTTATAGGCGATGGCATTTTTGGACAACTGTGTTCTTTGTATTTTTATATGTATTTTTTCACATCAAAGCCGACTTTACATTTCCTATTCCTTGGCCAGATGAAGCCGTATTCTATTATCCTACAAATAATTTATATTTTCATAGCACTTTTTTAAGTCCTGAAATTAATCCTAATCGAGTTTTGTTTTGGATGCCTCATGGTTTTATGTATGTATATGGTTTTCTTTTCCATTTTCTGGGCAACGGATTAGCAACTACTAGACATATATCCATGGTGTTAATGATTATCAACTTCTTATTACTGTTAAAATTATTGCCTAAAAAATACATAGATTTAATTTTTATTGCAGGCCTTGTATTCATCAGTACCAATTGCATTATAGCGGGTAATGTGGCAAGAATGGAGGCCCTTCAATTAACTATTTCCCTTTTAGGATTTGTTTACCTAAAGCATGGTAGATATTTATTGGCAATCAGCATATTATTACTTGGTTTATTGGTACATCCAGCAGGAGTTTTCTTATTATTCAGTGGCGTTGCATACATCATTTTCTACAAGCATAACATAGTAGAAGCAAAGAAATTTGATTATATAATATTGACTGTTATTATTTTAATTTGTTTTGCTTATCTGTATTATTTATCTCTGCATTTAGATGATGTAAAAATGGATTTTTATGCACAGATAAATACCCGTAAGAATTTTTCATTTTTAGAAAATTTAGCCCAGTTTAATATTTTTATTTGCATTACTGGCTGCTTACTACTTTTAGTTATCTCGTTTGTAGCTTACAAATTTAGAAATCAAAGACCTGGTTTACTGTTTATTTTGGGGGCTACCCTAATAGTAATCAGGTTAATTGGTCGCAGCTTTTGGTACAATTGCTACAGTTCATTGGGCATTCTGCTCATTTGTATTAGTTTTTACCCTCCTATACTTGATTTTTTAAATCATAAAATATCAAAACCAATTTACAGTAAATTGATTTTAAGTATTTTAATTATAATTTTTTTAATATTTACCTACGTTGTCAAAATTCCAATATCAAATAATGTTCAATGGCAAGGGATGTACATAGATTATACCCATACCAACCCGTTTACTATTTCTAGAAAAAAAGAAATAATTAATCAATTAAAGCTCTTTCTTTCGACCGATAATAAACTGAAGATATACTTTGTACCTGAAGGTGATGGGGTATTGTTTGAAGACCAACTTCCCAACAATTGGATACATTTCTTTCCTATTTTCAATAACAATAAACCCGATTATTATCTCATTCACCATTCGCCTCATTTGGGAAATACCTACCGTGAAAAAGTAAATCATATTTTAAAAACCAAAAAACACCATCTGATTTTTAGTGATAAAGAAGATAAATGGTATCTGGCCGAGAAAATATAGTTGCACTTATTTGGTGATGTGTCATCTTCTAATACTACTTGTACCAACAAAATACTGGCTCTGCATCTAAAATGTGAAAATTTGAAAATATGAAATTAGGTCGAATTTCAGATTCTACCAGATGGATTTGTGGGTATAATTCATGGATTTAAATTTTTTATGTTCTCTAGACTTCTAGCGGGAAGCTGCAAAAATAAAAAGGTACAAGGGAGAATTCTTGGACTAGATGCTATTTCACAACCTTGGGACTAAAGGTGGGCTATAGTGTAAAAAAAGACCTACAGGCAACCTCATTCAAATATTTGAATGCTTCTGGTTTTAGTTTGGCTCTAGTTTTGGTAAATGCTCCTTTGGTAACAACTATGATATTAAAATCTTCGTTGTTGAGTTCTTTAAAAAAAATCGGTCGGCTTTTCGCTGTATAGAAGCTTTAAACCCAAGTATCACAACTATTAAGTTATTGACCGTTAGCTTTATATTCCTCGACAATACCCCAACTTGGCCTATTCTGATGGGTTGCAACACTCATTATCATTGAGTTCATGGCCAGTATCGTTTGAAAATTCTGCTCTAAAATTGTAACTTGGATTAATGTTAGGGTTATCCCCTATATACTCCTCATAAATACAAAAATGTAATCTAATTAAAAAGTAATTAATTGTTCATTTATAATTATTTAACAAATATATTAAGTAAACGACATTGATTCATAATCCATACCTCATATCTCAAGTTCATGAACGAAGCAAACATCAAGAAGCTCACCGATACTCTGGCTAAAAAGCTAGAGGCAGTTCACTTAGGCGGTGGAGAGAAAAAAGCACAAGAGCAAAGGGATAAAGGCAAACTTACCGTATGGGAGCGTGTGCTTGGCCTGATAGATAAGGGAAGTGAATATACCGAAGTAGGTGCATTTGCAGGTGAAGGTATGTATGCCGATTATGGTGGTTGCCCTTCTGCTGGCGTAGTAGTAGTGCTAGGGTATGTTTCAAAAAGATTGTGTGTAATCGTTGCCAACGATGCCACGGTAAAGGCTGGTGCATGGTTTCCAATCACTGCCAAAAAAAATCTAAGAGCCCAAGAAATAGCCATGGAAAATAAGATTCCCATTATCTATTTAGTCGATAGTGCGGGTGTTTTTTTACCCTTGCAAGAAGAGGTATTTCCTGATAAAGAACATTTTGGACGCATATTTAGAAACAATGCCCAAATGTCGGCTATGGGCATAGTGCAAATCTCTGCCATCATGGGCAGTTGCGTTGCAGGTGGTGCGTACCTTCCCATCATGTCGGACGAGGCAATGATTGTTGATAAAACTGCCTCTATATTTTTAGCAGGTTCGTACCTAGTAAAGGCAGCCATAGGCGAAGATGTGGACAACGAAACACTAGGTGGGGCCAGTACCCATACCGAAATATCGGGGGTGGTAGATTACAAATGTACCGACGATAAAGATTGCCTAAAACGGATCAGAAATATCATGAGCAAAGTAGGTGCATCGCCTACTGCAGGCTACGACCGGGTGAAACCAATGCCTCCTATAGAAAATCCCGAAGACATCTATCGCTTGCTGCCTGCCGATAGGGCAAAGCCTTACGATATGCTGGAAATAGTAAAACGACTGGTGGACAATTCGGAAATAGAGCAATATAAAGAACTGTATGGGCAAACCTTGATTTGTGGGCTGGCCCGCATAGATGGCTGGGCAGTAGGTATCGTGGCTAACCAACGAAAAATAGTAAAAACCAAAAAAGCGGAAATGCAAATGGGTGGGGTCATCTATTCCGATTCGGCAGACAAGGCGGCAAGATTTATCATGAACTGCAATCAGAAAAAAATTCCATTGCTTTTCTTGCAAGATGTAAGTGGCTTTATGGTCGGCAGCCGGTCAGAGCATGCAGGCATCATCAAAGATGGTGCAAAGATGGTGATGGCTATGGCCAACTCAGTAGTGCCCAAATTTACCATATTGATTGGTAATTCTTATGGGGCAGGCAATTATGCCATGTGCGGCAAAGCCTATGACCCACGGCTTATCTACGCCTGGCCTACGGCACAAATGGCGGTAATGAGCGGGGCATCGGCCGCCAAAACATTGTTGCAAATAAAAGTAAGCTCGCTCAAGGCAAAAGGTAAAGAAATTACCAAAGAAGCAGAGGAAGCTATGCTGAAAGAAATTACCGACCAGTACGCCGAACAACTATCGCCCTACTATGCTGCCGCCAGACTGTGGGTAGATGGCATTATAGACCCACTGGCTACTAGAAATACCATATCTATGGGTATAGCCGCCGCCAACCATGCACCGATAGAAAAACGGTTTAATGTAGGGTTGATGCAGGTGTAGGGCTGGCAAGCGTTGTATTGGTGCTGAAAAAAAACGTAAAACATAAAACGTAAAACTTATAACGTATTACCTCACCACCTGCACCCAACCTTTATACTTCTTGTCTTTTACCTCGGCTTGATAGTAGTACACCCCATCTGCTAGACCATCGGCTGCCCAGTTGTGTTGGTAGTTTTGGCTGGTGTACACTTGGCTGCCCCAGCGGTTGTATATTTTTAGTTGTACTCCCATAGCAGGTATTTGGTTGCTCAATATTTCAAAGGTTTCATTTTGCCCATCGTTGTTGGGGGTGATGAGGTTGGGTATGGTATATACTGGTTCTAGCGGTGCTATATACGGTGCAGGCCTAGGGTCGGGGTGCATGGGGTTGCCTACACCTCCTATGCGGGCTATATAGCAGCCTTTTTCACATACGCCAGTAAAAACAAGCGAACTATCATTGGGTAAAAACATAAAACCATAATTATAACTGGTACAAATTTTCGAGTTGAGGTTCCAGCGGCTTAGCAACTCGCCTTCTTTAGAAATTTTGAAAAAAGTAGTTTGCCTAAAATAGCCGCCCAAAGATTCTGATTCCAAACTGCAAACCAAATAGGTGCTATCTGCCATCTCTATAGCATTTGCAGGCTGGAGAAAGTTTTTCCCTGCTGTAAGGTATTGTACCCATTGGGTATTGAAATTGGAATCCAGCTTTACCACTGCGGTTACTTGGTCAGGAATATTCATATTGCTCATAAATGTGTCTATAGCTGCCAAAAACAAATAACCTTTATCGGCAGTATAAACGAGTGCTTTATTATTAACATAAGCATCTTCCCTAACGTTTTTATTTCTTACAATAATTATTTTCGTCCTTACAGTATCTCCGCTTGGTTTTATTTCTACAAAATAGGGATGCTCAAATTTTTTACTTGTAATAGAAAAAGTTCCAGAGGCTACATAATTGCCTTTGGAATTTATCACCATATTAATGCTGTAAATTACAGTATCAATACCAATTTTAGGATATATTTTAAACCATAGTTGTGCTAAATTTGAATCGGTTCTAAGCACAGATAAAAATGGTGCTGAATTCAATGTAGTGCTCCATCCAGACGCTACAATAGAATTATTTAACGTATCTTCTATTAAATTTAAAGCAATATTGCCTCCATTGGTAACATGATAGGTATGTCGTTGCAAGGTATCGCCCTCTGGAGTCAATTCTTGAATTAAAAAATTACTTCTTGAAGATGGGGGAGCGCTGTTAATTTGATTATAGTACGCTATACGATGATTTTTTCTCCTAATTAAACCTCCAACATAGTGTGCGTCGGCTACTACGCCATTTATAGTGCGTATAAAATCCCCATTAATATTATATATATCTAAAAAATTCCCAGCCTTACCAGCAGATGCATAAACTATTATTTTATCGTTTTCCCACCATGCAGTAGATCCATATCCTCCTACTCTAGCAGCACTATCCGTATTAAAATATTTCGCATTCTCCCATAGAATTTCTTGGGCAGGTATTTCTATACCACAAAAAAAACATAATATAATTATTAAAGTAAATTTCATAAAAATAGAAATGCCTTTGCCCAGTATTCATGGGCAAAGGCATAAGTTTGGTTTCAACTATTTTACTACTACCAGTTTTTTGGTAGCTACAGGTATATCATTTACCTGTAAGGTATAGGTATATACCCCCGAGGCAAAGTCATTCAGGTTTAGCGTTATGTAGTCTTTGCCAGTTACGGTATATTCTTTTATAAATGCACCGCTTGCAGCATTGTTGATATGTAAGATACCTTTACTTGCCTCTTCTGGCACGTAGAAATAAATCACTGTTTCGTCCTTTGCAGGGTTGGGAAGGCAGTTTCCTAGGTAAGTGTCGGTACTTACCTCCTCTTCCATATCTTCTGGATCTAGGTTACCACTTCTTGCATTGCTGGCTGTAGTGTCTGGTTCGGGGCAGTCGGCATTGGTGGTATTTAACCGCAACAACATACAGGCTAGGTCGGCTACCGAAGTACCAGAGTAGGCCAGTTCTTTCAGCACTTCGTCACGTTCATCAGTAGCGTCACCAGTGCGGGCAGTTTTGTTTTTGGCAGTGGGTTGTGGCAGGTTAAAATACTTTACCCTTGCTGCAATCTCTTTGCTGTCTGCATTAGTTACCAGCAACGCATTGGCGACTGCCTGTGCCTCGGTTTCTTTTCCATCAGCACGGAAGTAATCCATCAAAAACAATCCCAGCGTATTGGCTGCTCTTTTGTTGAAGCGGTTCATGGGTTTTTGCCAGGTGTACAGGTCGCCCATCTTGTTGGCTACGCCATAGTAGGCGATCACCTTGCGCAGGTATTGATTTTGGTCTTGTGCATTTACATATTTGAACCGTATCTGGTTCAGCATTTCTTTGGCCTCGCCCTCGGTTACGGCTACCTCTTCAGCTATGCCTACACGTTTCGCCCCCGTAGTTCCTGTACAGCCACCTGCATAAGAAGATACTAAAAAAGGTTTAGAACTAGGTCCATCAGTTGAAGATATTTGTGAGTTTATTGGTGATGGATTCTCCATTGCGGAAGTAGAGCGTAAATAATTAAAGCTGGCATAAGAGCTATTTTGCCCTAAAAACTCTATCGGCCTAGCCATACCCGAGAAGGCGTTGGCATTGGGGTAGGTATTTCCACCGCCAGAGTTTTGCAGAGAGTTTAAGAACGCTTGTTCTTCTACCCTTATGGCAGCAGTACCCGCACGTGCGGCAGGGTTAGTAAATGAGTTGCAACTGGTAGTCACTAGGCTAGAGGTAGCACCAGCATTGGCTATGCGTATGGCATCTAGGTTACTTACAAAGTTATTTCTTAACAATTCTGCCGTACCATTGTTAAAAGTTTTTAACCTCATGCCTTGGTGCAGGTTGCTAAGGCTATTGTCCCAGTATCGACCAGAGAACGGCGAAGCATTATAGACACCTATTCTGGTAAGTAAATTGAAAGACACATTGTCTGCACCAATAATCACATTGTTAAAGGCATTTGCCCTCATGGTATTGAATATACCATAGCTCGTTTTGTTGGTCGTAGGCAACTGCGGTGTAGCCGGCCAATTGCTTGGCAACTGTATGGTGTTGTTTTGGAAAAGGTAGTTAGAGGAAGTAGTATTGCTACCAGCATAAAAATCTACTGAAGATGCACCAATAACTTCGGCATAATTCAAATAATCATACATATAAATACTTTGAAATGTATTGGCAGTAATTTTATGAGATGCATTGTTAGCTTCTACACCTCTTATTGCTGTTGATAATGTATTATTATTAATTGGTGCATTGCTATAGTTTCCATTTCTAAGCGTTATGTGTGCATCTGGATATTCAGTACCTGCTGGCACAAGAGAACCTGTGTAGCCGAAATTTGGTATTGTTTTATACATTTTTTGTGCATCTGCAACAAATATTGAATTAGATATAGTGCTACCTGTTGCAGGAAGCCCACCATTCAAGTATATTCCGTATTTATTATTTTCAAAGTTTCCTTTGTTGACATTGATAGTAGGTGCACCGGTAAGGGAATATATACCCACTACAGATTGACTTATGGTACTGTAGCAAGCAGGGTCTGAAGAGGTAGAGTTGAGAACTACTTTAGAAAGATTATCCATCAATGCTACACCACTCCAACGCATTTTGCATTTGGCTGTAATAGTACCATCATATATATCTAGCGTTGCATTTTTAAGTTGTATGCTTACAATGCCTGGAGAACAAGAAAGTGGGGTATCATCAGTCCTAACAGGAATAGTCAATGATCCAAAAGGTGGAGTATAGTTCCCGAAATAAGGGGAGCAACTAGGTCCATCTACATATAAAATTGTAC
Organism: Cytophagales bacterium; assembly: GCA_013297765.1. GTDB lineage: Bacteria > Bacteroidota > Bacteroidia > Cytophagales > Cytophagaceae > REBA01. Next base: position 33,631 of record JAAFID010000010.1, read on the forward strand.
CTGGTTCAACCTTAAAAGTACCATTAGTAAGCGTTAAATGATTCTTTACATTGTATGTGCCGCTAAATCTCACAATGCCTCCCGCAGCATCTATAGTTCCCGAAAGATTGGTATTTTGGTAAACACCAGCTTCATTTTTTGCAGCAAAAGAGGTAGGGCATTCTACAATATTTCTATTTGGTGCAGGACATTTATCTATCTCTACATAATCTAATAAAACCCCACTGCCTACATTCCCCCCACAAATCCATAACTGAGAATAATTTGCTGTAGGTGTGTAATTGATGGTTACTTTACTATATTCGACTGCTCCAAAAACGTTTGTTATTGGCAATACATCCAAATTGTTATTTTGATAAATTACCTCATTGGGCACATTTGGCATAGACCCATTCACTCCTATAAAACCATTTACAAGTCCGGTCGCAGCTTTTACCATCATTGATTTTGATCCAAAATCAACATTTACATAAAAACTGATTTTGTAGGTTCGTCCCATTTGAAAACTGTAATCAGTAAAAATACCTGTATTTGCATTACAAGCAGCAAAAGCTCTTCCAAAGGCGTAGTTGCCATTATTGCCTAATAACATAAAAGGAGAACCCGAAGTGTTTACTGGCGATGCATTCCAATTCGTGACTTTCCCATCTTTAAAAGCATTGGGAATTGTATGAGAAAAATTAAGAGCATAACTTGAAAAGTCATTCTCAAAACTTCCATTTGGTAATAATAATTGTTGTGCATTAGTTTGTAAATAACATCCCAGCAATAGGAATGCAATCCATAGATTCTGTTTTTTCATTTGTTGAATGTTTAATGTGGTGAAATTAAGTTGGGGGTTGAAACACAATAAGAGTATAGATGGAAGGCAAGTATAAAGGAAGAAATTTTACACTTACACTATTTATACTTTATTGTCTAGTTGTAAGTTAAGCTATATGAAATTAACCTCAAAACAAAACCCAAAATTTGTCGATATAAATAATGATTTGGTAATGTAGCTGCCTTTGGTGAGTGGTTGCAGCCATAGCGTCCAAACAAAAGCCTTCGTATCTATAATAAGGATACGAAGGCTTTTTATTTTTTTAAAATTTAATGAATCTAATCGCTCACTCCATTCAAATAAGCTTGCTTTGGCTTGTTGTTGCTCACATTTTTGCCACGGTACACAAAGGTGTATTCCGATTTTAGTTCAGGTTTGCCAGGAACGTTAAGTACAATTTTGAACAAATTACTTTTCATTTTTGGCAATGGTATGCGTGCTGTAGGTCCTGCATAATTTTTGTTTTCGGCCGAACCTGGGAAATCCCATTTCAATACAGAAACTTCTTTATTGTCGTCGTAAACCAATGTTACTTCATACGGCATGGCAGGCAATTTTTCATAAGAATCATTGAGCATAAACAATTCGCAAGAAAATGTTTCACCTTCATCCCATCTGAATTTTGGAAACCGTGCACTGGCTAGTACAGGGCGGCAAGATTTGGCTACGTGATAAAAAGCTGGTTTTGGTTTTGCAGGCCAGTTGATAATACTGTTGTTTGCAGCACATGGCCATGGTTCTTGAAAACACCAGTTCAGTGCCATGCTGCTATAGGGCTTTTGACGGCGAGATTCTTCAAATATGCATTTGTACCCTTCGCACTGGGTTAGTTGGCTAGTTTAATGTTAGGCATTGTAATCTTATCAAACACATTGGTATAGTCGTCACGATTAGAAAATTACGGTCTTTGTAGTCTAGCGACTTGCCCGAGAGTGGGTTTATCCATAATTGTAACAATTGTCTATCGAGGTTATATTCAATTCTCAATCCTGCGGGAGAATGCAGAAAAACAAATGATTCTGTATTCTTACTACCCCACTGCGAGGCCGTGCTGGTATATGGATTGTCATCTTCTACCGATTTGAATGTTTCTTTTTCAGTAATTGGTTCTTGCTTTTTTTCTTGGCAACCAACAATTTGGGTAAATGCCCAAAATGGGAGTAAATAGTTTATCTTTTTCATCTAGTTATTTTTATTTAATAGAATATTTAATCAGTTGTGTCCAATCGTCTTTGTGTTTTTTCTTGGTTTTGTTGGCTTCTATCAATGCCAATATTTTTTGTTTGAAAGTCCAAAGCGTTGCAGGCTTTAGTTCTATTTCTGAAGCTAGCTCTGCAAGTGTAGCTGTTTCTTTAATAATAGTGCTGGTAATGTAAAATGCTTTAAGAATTAAAAATTTAAGTTTAGTGAATAAAGTGCCGATAGTTGCAGATTCTGTATAACTGTATTTGCCGCACCACTGGTCTAACATTAGGCATAGAAGTATCTTAGACCTAAAATGAGAAAAGTATTCAACTTTAAAAATAGCAAAACGAGGAGTATAAAAAGTTAAAGTCATGAACTAAACCCACAGGGTATTATTTATTTAAGAGTTGATAAACACATTGCGACAAGTTAAGCCTCTTCAATATCTAGGCATGGTAAGGTTTACAGCCAATGCCCAAGCATCTATGCCGCCTGTCAAAGAGTAAAAATTGCCAGCCAAGTGGGTCTTTGCAATGGCAACAGCCTGCAAACTACGCACTCCGTGATGACAATAAAACACCACTGGAATTGTATGGTTAATTTCACCCAATCTACCCGAAAGCTGGTGTAATGGCAAATGCGAGCCTGGCAACTGACATATTTCACGCTCCCAATCTTCACGCACATCTATCCATTGAAACGGGACATTGTTTTTTATCCAAGATTGCACCTCAATCACATCAATATCCACTTCTTGTTGGCTTGCACAGCTATCTGTTGTTTGATAATCAGTAAGTGTTGTAGGGGTATTCTCTAATGGAAATAATTCTAAAGTAAATTTCTGAAAACGTACCGTTAGTGCGTCTATTACCAATACCTTGCCTGCCAAAGGTTGGCCTATTTTTGTGATAATTTTTATGGTTTCCATAGCCTGAATACTACCTACCAAAGCAGGTAATACCCCTAAAACACCAGCCGTGGCACAGTTGGCAACTACATTTAGTTTGTCAGAAAATGGAATGAAATGATGCAAAGATGGTATTGCAAAATTAGCTGTGCAAGAAACCCCAAATACACTTACTTGTCCTTCAAATTGTGACACAGCGCCATACACCATGGGCTTTTGGGCAATAAGGCAAGCATCATTGAGTAAGTATTTAGTCACAAAATTGTCTGTGCCATCTACCACTACATCATAGTTTGATACATGCACTAGCACATTGTCAAAAGATAATTTGCTAACAATAGAAATATATTTACTAAAAGGGTTGTGTTTTTCTAGAGCAGCAGCAGCACAGGCTGCTTTGGGCTTGCCTATATCGGCCCAAGTATAAAGTGTTTGACGATGCAGGTTTGTAGTTTCTACCACATCATAGTCTATGATACCAATGGTACCAACGCCTGCTGTTGCCAGTTGCAACAAGACGGGGCAACCTAATCCACCTGCCCCTACTACTAATACCCGAGCATGCTTTAGCAGTTGCTGCCCAGCAATACCTAGCTCTGGCAAAATCAGTTGCCGTGCATACATTGATTGCTCTAGGTCGGTAAACATGGGCTGTTACTAGTACTATAATATATTCAATACTTGCTCTTTGATTTTTTCTAGTTCTTCTTTCATCTCTACCACTAGTCGTTGAATGGCGGCATCGTTGGCTTTGGAGCCTATGGTATTAATTTCTCTACCTATTTCTTGTGCAATAAAACCTAGTTTCTTTCCGCTAGCATCGGTATTGTTCATAGATGCTAAAAAATAGTCAAGGTGACTTTTTAGCCTTACTTTTTCTTCGGAAATATCTAGTTTTTCTATGTAGTATATTAGTTCTTGTTCAAAGCGATTTTTATCTATCTGTTCTTCATTGGCAAACTCTGCAAAAGCAAGTTTGATGCGATCTCTAATTCCCTGAATACGTCTAGGGTCTTGTGCCACAACTTCTTCTAAACTTTTCGCAATTTTCGCAATATATTCTGAAAATTTATTTTCTAATAATTTGCCTTCATCCAATCTAAAATTTTCACATTTTTTCAATGCCTGATGAATGGTAGCAAATACCCCCTTCCAGTCGGCATCGTCGTCGGTGCTACCTGTATTGGTATCTACTGCACCTGGCATTTGCAACGCTATAGCCAGCAAACCATCAGTAGGTGCACCAGCAAGCTGTGCTGTTTGTAACAGTTCTTGATAATATTTTTTAACCAATTGTTGATTGATGGCTGCTTTTGGTTTTGCCTCTCCTTTGTCCGTCAATTCTACAATCATACCTATTTTTCCCCGCTCTAGGCTAGTGCTCAAGATATTTCTAATCTCTATATCTTTATGCAAATACTCTTTTGGAAGTCGAATACTTGCATCTAAAAATTTAGAATTTAAAGATTTTATTTCCACCGATACTTTGAAATTATTCGTTTCGGCAGTACTAGCACCAAAGCCAGTCATTGATTTAAGCATGAGCTTTTATTTGAAATGAAAATTTTATTTGAACAATGCTGCAAATGAATGTATCTATTTTGACGATGATTCAAAATTCACCTGCATTCAAAATTAGGCTTTTACAGTCTCCATTGAGGTTATATTTTTTTAATGCTATCTTGGGTCAAGGGCTTGTTAAGATATTTCATCACATATTGATTTTTCTTAGCTTTTGACATGTCTTGAGGGTTCAGTGAAGAGGTAAGCATCACTACTTTGCAATGGGTTTTAATTATATCAGAAAGTTTTTCAAACTCTTCTAAAAATTGAAATCCGTCCATCAGAGGCATGTCTATATCTAAAAAAATAACTTCTGGAAGGTAAAGATTTAGGTTGCCTTTGACTAATTTTTCTATATTCTTTAAAAATTCTATTGCACTTCTAGCACCCGAGTGAATAAATATATGCTCGCAAATGCCCGAAGCTTCTATCATTTTTTGGTTGATAAGATTGTCTATCTCATTATCATCTACCAACATTACTGCGTGATATTTTTTTTCTTCTGACATGTTTTAAAATTTTATTTTTTGCTAATTTATTACTTACTGTTATCAAGTCAAAATCTTAACGTTTGAATTTCAAATATTTCAACCAAGTATTTATAATTTATTTAGAATTGCAATATCAAATTTTAGTTTAACCCTTAATTTTAGAACATTAACTAACTCTAATAGGAAAAAAATGTAGCTAGAATTATTTTATTTTTTACTTCTACTTTTATTTCCATCAACTTTGATAAACTAATGTATTCTTTATACAATTTAAAAGCCCAATCCAATCTCTGTTGATTATTTCGATTGGCTTGAATACAACTCAATATTAAAGTGATTTTTAAAGATATTTTCTACCAAATAAAGTTTTATGTATAACTTAAAATTTCGTTTTTATTAGATGTTCCATTCCTTGAAAATAGTCCGTGTCGATTCTTAAAAAACTTGCTGGCGAAACAGCACTTTATGGGGTAAGTAGTATTCTTGGGCGAACGCTCAATTTTTTGCTTACACCTTTGTTTGCAAGCTACTTGGCGGTGAGCGAATTTGGTGTATCGGTAGATATTTATTCTATAGCAGCTGTGCTCAATGTTATTTATTTGTTTGGTTTTGAAACTACCTATTTCCGATTTTCAAAAAAAGAAAATGCCCACGAGCCTAGTGTCTTTAACCAAATAGAGAGTACACTGTTGTTGTCAAGTCTAGTATTTTCTGCCATTCTAGTTCTATCCGCACAACCTATTGCCAATTTTTTGGAATACCCTACCCATGTCAATTACATTTATTACCTCGCCGCTATATTGTTTTTCGACACTGTGGTTGCCATTCCCTTTGCACAGCTAAGGCTAGCCCACAAAGCCGCAAAATTTGCTAGTATAAAAATTGCAAATATTGTTTTAAATGTTTTACTCAATATTTTTTTCCTAGCAATATGCAAACCTGTGTATGAAAGTGGAGCAACGGGAATGCTCGCCGACTTGGTGCAACTGGCATACAGCCCAGGCGACGATGTGAAATATGTTTTTATTTCTAACCTTGTTGCCAATGCTATTTTGATTCCTATTTTTTGCAAATCTTTTTTAAAAATGCGTTGGCAGTTTGATAAAGTTGTTTTTTTACAAATGCTCCGCTATGCCTATCCCATAGTGATACTGGGACTAGCTGGCATGGTCAATGAAATGCTGAGCCGATTTATTTTCAAAAAAGTATTGCCTACTAATTTTTATCCTGGCTATACCGAGCAAGAGGCATTAGGTATTTTTGGTGCTTGCTACAAATTGTCTATGTTTATGAGTCTAGCGATACAATCGTTTCGGTATGCGGCAGAGCCATTCTTTTTCTCTCAGGCACGAGATAAAAACTCGCCAGAAACATTTGCGGTAGTGATGAAGTGGTTTGTGATTACTTGCTTGTTTTTGTTTCTTGCCATTAGCCTTAATGTAGAATTGCTAGGCAAAATTATGCTTCGCAAAGATGCCTACCAACTAGGGCTAGGCATTGTCCCCGTTTTGTTGATGGCAAATTTATTTTTGGGAATTTATTTCAATCTTACGATATGGTTCAAATTGACCGACCGCACTATTTACGGTACCTACATTAGTATTTTAGGTGCAGTGGTTACAGTTGTTTTTAATTTTTTATTGATTCCTATTGCAGGCTTTGCTGGCAGTGCAGCCACCACTTTGTTATGCTATTTGGTAATGACCATCGCCTGTTATTTACTGGGGCAAAAATATTACCCCATACCTTATAAAATTGGCAATGCAATGGGATATATTTTGCTGTCGGTAGCCTTGGTTTTTATCAGTAGAAATCTTCCAGACTTGGGAAAAATACAAGGCTTTGCAGCAAATGTAATGTTGCTTATGGTATTTGTAGCAAGTGTTTTTTGGAATGAAAAAAAAGGTTTAAATTGATTTTCTGTTTTTAAATTACTGTAAAATCTACGATTTTTTATATCACCTATTAGATTAGAAATTATGCACGTAAACATTGTTAATCATTCAAAACATGCACTTCCATCGTACCAAACTGAAAACTCAGCAGGAATGGATTTACGTGCCGATATAGATAGCTCCATTACCTTAAAACCTTTGCAACGGGTGCTTGTGCCTACCAATCTTTTCATAGAATTGCCCACAGGATTTGAAGCCCAAATAAGACCCAGAAGTGGTTTAGCATTCAAAAATGGCGTTACCGTACTAAACAGCCCTGGCACTATTGATGCGGACTACAGAGGCGAATTGAAAATTTTATTAATCAATCTTTCTGACCAAGATTTTGTGATTCAAGATGGCGAGAGAATAGCCCAAATGGTGGTGGCCAAACATGATCATGTAGATTGGGTAGAAGTAAAAGAACTGGCCAATACTCAACGTGCTGCTGGGGGATTTGGCAGTACTGGGGTACGATAATTTTATTTTATTAAAATGGTTACATCCATCAAGATTGAAAATTACAAATCG
>JAAFID010000100.1 GCA_013297765.1 Cytophagales bacterium
ACTAGTAGGCTATTTGGTAACCGATATACCTACAAATGGATTGATATTGTCGTCTATCATTACCATTATTTTTCTATTTGTTTTTGGGTATGTAAAAACCAAACTTACTGGCGAATCTCCATTGGTTGGGGCATTAAAAACAGTTATGATTGGTATTCTTGCCGCTAGTGCTGCATATACTATTGCAAAATTGATTTCATGAAAAATTTTGACGTTACATTTTCTTAACATACCGCAACAAGTAGTTGACACTATAAAAAAATTGAATGAATTATAGTTAAGAAAATAATTTGGGCAATTTATACTGATTTTAAATTAGCATAAACCCCATTCCTTAACCTTGACTTAATGATTTGATAATTTACAGATGGGAAATTTGTAAAAATTAAAACCATTAACTCAAATGAAAAAAATTTACTCAACAATCGGTTTGCTTGGCTTAGCAGTCGCCTCGCAAGCCCAAAGTGCATTTCCTGCAAAAATAGACCCTACTTGGGATGTAAAAACGGTATGGATGCCAAAATCGCCACTCACCAATCAAGTAATATTTGTGGGTGGTACTGATGTAGTGCAGACAACCGCTACCTATGGCAATCCTGCTGGACAGGAAGTAGCCAAGCAATGGCATGATTACATTGGCTTTGTGCCTGACAAGGCTGAAAGTGGTCATATTGGCTGGGCTGTAGTAAACCATGAAATGACTACTGCAAACCCTAAAATAGGCGATGGTGGCGGTATGACCATGTTCAAATTAAAAAGAAACAAGGAAAAAGACAGCCTTGAAGTAGTAACACAAAAATTGACAGATGGCCGTGAAGGAAAATTTTTTAATGTTGATTTTGTAAATACAGTAGGCGAAACAGGTATGAACTGCGGTGGTATCACAACTACAGATGGTAGAATGTGGACTGCGGAAGAGTGGATGCAAAGTAGCAACAAAGGGATATTTGCAGAAGGTAAAGGATTTGTAGATACTACAGATTTTGTAATAGGCACTACTAAGCCTGCTGGATTTCCTGCATTTAACGGTAAAGTATTAAAACGTTTTGAAAACCTTAATTGGATGGTAGAAGTAAACCCAAAAGAGGCTAAAGCAGTACGCAAACAATACAACTGGGGCAGAGCTGGTTGGGAAGGTGGCGTAGTACTTGCAGACAATAAAACTGTATTTTTATTTGAAGATGGTTCGCCTGGAATTTTGGGGAAATTTGTAGCTACATCGGCAAATGATTTTACTTCTGGTCAAATGTATGTGTACAAACACGATAGAAATGATGCTATAGATGGTAACTGGATTAAAATTGAAAACAATTTAGATACCCTTAAAGTATTGAATAGTGTGGCTATCAAACGAGGTGCTACTATGTTCAACAGATTAGAGTGGGGTCATAAATTAAATGAAACCAAAATCTATATTTGTGAAACTGGTAGAGACGCATTTAACTATAACAGTGGCAATGCTTTGAAAGGTGTAGTATCTCCAACATTGGTAGATGGTTACAAAACCAGATACCAAATAGAAAAAGGCATGCCCTTCCCAGGTACTGATATGGCTGCGGCTGATTCTGTAAGAAAAGGAAAATTTGCCGATTATTATGGTCGTGTGATAGAACTAGATTTGACTACAAACAAAGTACGTTCTTACATTGAAGGCGGTCCACTAAGCACAGCATCGGCATCTTCTTCTCTTGTAGCCTACCCAACTATTCATTTCTCAAATCCTGACGGATTGGATTTTATGACTTTGAAGGGTAAAAGATACATGATTATTCAAGAAGATTTGAACGGCATCACTTACAACCGTATGCCTGCAACCTATACCAAAACAAATTGTGAAACTTATCTTTTGGATATGGAAATTGCAAAACCTACATTCAATGACTTGATAAGAATATCGGCTTGTGCTCCTGGTGCTGAAGTAACTGGTGCAGTAATGATTGATGACAATACCATGTTGCTGAATAGCCAACACCCAGACGGTGGCAATACCCCTCCATACAACAACTCACTTACTTATTCCATATCTGGATGGTCAAAAGTGAATCCTTTGGGATTGTTCAGCCCTGCAAATAATAGCGGTGAAGCATTTACCATTTACCCTAATCCTACTACTAGAGAACTTCATTTGACGAAAGCCTCTGATATTGCAATTTACAATGCAAAAGGAGAAAGAATAAGGGTAGAAAGAGATGTGAAAGTAATCAACGTTTCTGATTTGACTGCTGGTATTTACTTCATCAGCAATGCTGAGGGTAAAACTACCAAGTTTGTAGTTGAGTAATCTGCTCTATTATTAATTTACCACATACTTGACCAGGCATTGCTTGGTCAAGTATTTTTCATTTATCATTATGCTCAAATATTTGACTTCAATAATCCTGATATCCGTTTCGTTTATTTTTTATTACTCCTTCGTAGCCAGTACGCCTGCACCCCATGTTACCATTGCTCAAAGGCACGAGGCTAGATTTGGAAATTTTAAGAAAAGTGTACAGAAGTTAGAAGAGAAATGTCATCTATTGAATGGTACTGCTACCACAGAAATAGCTCTTATAAATACCTATCGAGAAGTAAGAATTGCCTTTAAGCAATGGGAATATTTGGCAGAGCATTTGGATTATATTTTTATAAAAGATTATGTAAATGGTGCACCACTACCGAAGCTGGAAAGAAAATCATTTGGCCTTAACATTCAGCAACCACAAGGCTTGCAGGTGATAGACGAGTTAATATTTGCTGATAGTTTGCAATTGGTTCATAAAGAACTGTTGGGCGAAATTATAAAATTGCAATCGCAACTTGAACAGTATAAAACCCCACAGAAAATATATGACAAGCATGTATTTGAAGCTGCAAGAATTGCCTTGATTCGCTTATTTACACTAGGTGTTACTGGTTTTGATACGCCAGGCTCTGTAGCAGCTATTGAAGATGCAATTGCTGTCTTAACAATCATTCAAGAAGATGTGAAATGCTACGAAACTGCCATTTCAAAAAAAGACAAAAATTTGGCAAAGGCAATTGGTAAAGACTTCTCGGCAGCCATTGCCTACCTTAATGGCAATAAAGATTTTGAAAAACTTGACCGAATGTATCTGCTCAAACAGTTTGTCAATCCATTATTTAAAAATTTACTGCTGGCACATCAAGCATTACAAATAGAACTACCCTCGGAAAGCGGGCAAAAGAAAGCTCCTTTTAATTATTTAGCCACCAATATTTTTGACAAAGATTTCTTGGATTATACTGCATACCTCACTATCCCAAATCAATTTTTGACCCATAAAACCGTGTCTTTGGGAAGAATGCTATTCTTCGACCCATTGCTATCTGCCGATAACGAGATGTCGTGTGCCAGTTGCCATTTGCCAGAAAAAGGATTTACAGATCAGTTGGCAAAAAGTACTGCGGCTGGTCACAAAACTACAGTAGATAGGAACTCGCCTACGCTACTTAATTGTGTTTATAGCGAAAGATTTTTTCTCGATTTAAGGGCAAACTCTCTGGAAGAGCAGACAGCACATGTATTCTCTAGTGCAAATGAATTCAATATGGATTTATTGAAATTATTAAAAAAACTAGAAGCCAACGAAGAATATGTTGCCTTGTTTAAGGAGGCATTCCCAGAAATAAAACAAAAAGTATTGAACAATCAAACCATTCAATTTGCACTGAGTGCCTACGTCAGTAGCCTTAGAGGCCACAATTCTGTTTTTGATAAATATGTGCGTGGAGATACAAAGACCATCGACCCCGATGTGGTGAGCGGTTTCAATTTGTTTATGGGCAAGGCAGCGTGCGGCACATGTCATTTTGCACCTACATTCAACGGTACTGTGCCACCCCTTTATTTAGAAAGTGAAAGCGAGGTTTTGGGAGTTCCAGAAAATCCAAAGGCAAAGCCACTAAGATTAGATGCTGATAAGGGTAGGGCAATAGCAACTTTGCGGGAGAATGCACCCTTTTATGAGCATTCTTTCAAAACTGTTTCCGTACGCAATGTAAGTGTTACTAAGCCATACATGCACAACGGTGCTTACCAAACACTAGAGGAAGTAATGGATTTTTATAACCAAGGTGGCGGCAAAGGTCTAGGTTTAGATGTTCCCTACCAAACGCTTGCAGAAGACAAATTGAATTTGAATAAGAATGAAATTAGTCAAATAATATCTTTCATGAATGCCCTTACCGATACCACTGGGCTTACGAGTAAACCCAGTAGGCTACCTCAATTTACTGGCAAAAATGTATTGAACAATAGAAAAATTGGGGGAAATTATTAATGGAAGAAATTTTAGACATCACTCCTCAGCAAAAGGAAACAGAAAATAGAAGGTACTTTCTATATCTAGTGTTATTGCCTGTGTACCAAATTATAGCGGCTTGTACAAAACCTAAAATTGAACCGCTAGTTACACTGCCCACTTCACCCACAAATACAGATTCAGACATATTTGATGCATTAAAAAATAAGTCACTTTTAGCAGGAGACTTCATCAACCTAGAATGGAGGAAGACTAAGGAGACATCATCAAATTTGGAGTTTTCTAACAACGGTGGAAATAACTGGCAATTAATACCCACGCTGCCTGAACAAAATATACATGCTTGGGACATTCCCCAAGTTTCCACCAAGGAAGCAATGCTCAGAGTAGTAGACAATGCTGGTAAGCAGTTAGCAGTAAGTGCTGCATTCAGTATTAATCCAACATTCGTAGTTATGCTGGAAAGCCATGCGACCCTAGCAAAGGCTGGTGCCTATAAAATTTTCACTGAGCCTAGGTTAGGAGATTTTGTATTAAAAAGAGATAGCGAAGCTTTTATTGCCTTCAACCTAATATGTACACACCTAGGTTGTACCGTGCGGGACAATAGCGGTTTCCTAAAGTGCCCTTGCCATGGTTCTGAATATGATATCAATGGCGCCGTCACGCGAGGCCCTGCTGATGCAAATTTGAAATCGTATAACACAAAATGGATTGAAGAAAAAGGTAGAGTTTTAGTGTATGTATAGATTGATATTATTTGTAATGTTTATTGGGACTGGCTTTCTACATGCCCAGGAAAAGAAAGTATTGGTGTGGCTATCTACCGATTGCCGTTTATCTCAAAAATACACTTTAGTCCTGCGTCATCTTTCCGAAAAATATAAACCTAATGGGGTTTCATTTGTGGGTGTATTTCCTGCAAATACAAAAAGGGAAGTGAGAAAATTTTCAAGGAAGTATCAGATGAATTTCTCCTCCCTATCAGACATGGATAAAAGAATGACAAGCCAGTATCATGCTACCATTACTCCAGAGGTAGTACTGTTAGATAGCCTGGGGCAAGTATATTACAGAGGGGCAATAGACAATCAAACATTAGCACTTGGCAAGTTTCTGCCTTACTCAACTGAGGATTATTTACAAAATGCCATCAATCAATTATTACTTGACCGTCCCTGCACACTCGCCCAAACTACCCCTATAGGATGCATTATAGAATAATTTTATTGTTACTTTTTGTCAATATCTCTTTGGCATACACGCAGTCTATAGATTTTCACAACGCTGTACAGCCCATTGTTATCAAGCATTGTACGCCATGCCATAGTAAAAAGGGTGCAGCACCATTTGTCTTAGAGACCTATTCTCAAGTAGCGAGCAAAGCCAAAATGATTGCATCGGTCACATCTACAAGGTACATGCCGCCTTGGAAAGCAAACCCTGCATACCGCCATTTTGCCAATGAAAGATTGCTAAGCAACGAAGAGATAGCAACTATAACAAAGTGGGTAAATACAGGCATGCCAGAGGGGAGAATAGTTCTGCAAAAGGCAAATAACTTAACACACAATTCAGCCAAAGAAAAGCCTGACTTGATTTTAAAAATGCCGACATCAATAAAAATATTAGGCGATAACAAACAACATTACTTTTGTTACAAAATTCCCTTTACCATTGATGTCGCTAAGCCTGTAAGAGCAATAGCCTTTGTGCCTGGCAACAGAAAAAGGGTGCATCATGCAAGCTACCAAATTGTAGAAACTACCCCAAAAGCCAATATCTATAGCCTGCCCCATTATTTTGAATACAACACTGCGGAAAACAATATAGACGATATGCGAGGCTACAATTTTTTGAATCTCACAGACAGCAACGAAACCGAGGCTCCTAGGCTGGTGTTTCATACTGGTTGGCTTCCTGGCACCAGCCGCCATGTATATCCACCAGGCGTGGGCTTTACTATGCCAGTAAAAGGAGTGTTGCTCATCAGAAATCTGCACTATGCAGCCGCACCGCTTGAAGAAGAAGATCAGTCGGAAGTGCATATTTATTATGCGAAAACGCCTATAAAAAGAGTATTGGAATTTGCGGCATTTAAACCAAAAAACGTATCGAATGTGATACCAAAAGATAGTGTAGTGAGCTATCGACTCGCATTGCGTATGGGCAGCGATATGTCGCTACTGGGTATCAATCCACACATGCACAAACTGGGCACTTATTTCAAAGCCTTTGCCATTACGCCCAGCAAAGACACGATAAGATTGATAGAAATCTTAAATTGGGATTTTAACTGGCAGGAGTTTTATCGTTTCCAGCATCCGATTTTTATTCCGAAAGGTAGCTACATCAATGCAGAAGCCCGCTACGACAATACGGAGCGAAATATTAATAACCCTAACCGCCCACCGAAAGATATACTTTTTGAATATGGCAATATGGACGACGATAGAGAAGAAATGATGAGGTTAATTTTTCTGTACCTACCTTATCAAAAAGGTGATGAGTCTATTGATTTATGTGGATTTTAGGGTATATTTTTTATAACCTAAATTATTTAAAACGATACCCTAAACCCAAATGAATCATTTTGCCAGATTTAATGCCAAAGGTTTGCGTTTCTAGTTGCGTAAATAATTTTACTTTGGGAACAACATTTATCCCAAACTGAAATGCAAATAAAGGCAATGGAAATAGGCACATTCCCGCACCAAAATATGGCTTTGTCTTTGTTTGCGCCAAACTATAAAGCACATATAATTGAAGCTTTGGAATAACAATTGGAGCCTGACTTTCATTGGTAATAAATAGGGAAAATACACCTAAACCCGTAAGTAAAGATATCCGCTTGCTCAACCAAGGCTGCTTTATTTCTATCAATGCACTGAGCGACCCAGACAATGGAGCATCAATGAATGGCTCTTTTCCAAATGAATGGGCAAGGGTTCCGTTAAGTTCTGGCACAACTAAAATATTATTTTTAGGCTTTATTTCTCTGCCGTTAGAAACCCCATACTTGCAGGTTTCATATTTTTTAATCTGGTTTACCAAGCTTTCATTATCAAAACTCAATTGGTCTAAATATCTATTGGCTTCTTTACAATCTTGGTACACATATTTCAAAATGCCAATAAATTTTTTCACTGTTCTTATATGGCTGGCATCGGGCTGATAGATGTGTTGGGCAAGGGTATAATATTGGTGATTGTCTTGTAAAATATAATAAAAATCAGAAGCATATTCACCGTTTTGACACACGTACAAATTAATGTTGCCTTGATAAATTTGTTTGCCAAATACAAATTGCACACTGTCAGTGTTATTTGGTTTTGTATTTTTTACAGAAACAAATTCAGCACGTTCATCAGCAATATAAAAGCCTTTAATTTCAAATGGAATTGCAGTAATATACTTACCAGAATCGTTCATTGGTGCGTATTCTAGCTGCTTAGCCAATTCATAATCTGGCGTACGATTGATCCAAATTGAGAGTGAATCGCCTTGTGTAGTGATTAATTTGGCTGCTTTAATATTTTTTTCTTGAGCAAAAATGGATGGGCAATATCCAATAAACATTACTGTTAAAATCAGTGTAATTCTCATTTTTGTAAAATTTTTGGTTGTAAAAATACTGGCTGCCGCATTTCAAAAAAATAATTTCTAAGTGTTTCCAATAGCCTTGAAAACACTTAGAAATTTAAAAACTATATATCAATCTTAGCATATTTTGCATTCGTTTCTATAAACTCTCTACGAGGTGCTACTTCGTCACCCATAAGCATAGAGAACAAGTGGTCGGCCTCGGCTGCTGATTCTACAGAAACTTTTTTCAAACTTCTTTTATCTGGGTCCATAGTGGTAGACCACAATTGCTCTGGGTTCATCTCTCCCAAACCTTTGTATCGTTGCACACCTACGGAATCCTCTCGACCGTCTTTAGCAAGTTCTTTTACCGCTTGCATGCGTTGTTCTTCTGTCCAGCAATAAATTTCATTTTTGCCTTTTTTTACCAAATACAGCGGTGGCAGGGCAATATAGATGTAGCCATTGTCTATCAAGCTACGCATGTAGCGGAAAAACAAGGTCAAGATAAGGGTACGAATATGGCTACCATCAATGTCCGCATCGGTCATGATGATGATTTTGTGGTAGCGAAGTTTGGATAGGTCTAGTGCCTTCTCGTCTTCGGGAGTACCAAATTTTACACCTAGTGCGGTGATGATGTTACGAATCTCTTCATTGTCGTAGATTCTATGTTCTTGTGCTTTTTCTACGTTCAATATTTTACCTTTCAGTGGAAGAATGGCTTGAAACTTACGGTCACGACCTTGCTTGGCCGAGCCACCTGCCGAGTCGCCCTCTACCAGGTACAATTCGCAAGCATCAGGATCAGATTCTGAGCAATCGGCTAGTTTTCCGGGCAATCCAGTGCCACTCATTACGCTCTTACGCTGCACCATTTCACGGGCTTTACGAGCTGCAAGTCGAGCCTGTGCAGCAAGTATTACTTTGTTTACAATGGTTTTTGCTTCTCTTGGGTGCTCTTCCAAATAATTGGTCAGCATCTCTCCAACTGCTACATCTACCGCCCCCATTACATCAGAATTCCCAAGTTTCGACTTGGTTTGCCCTTCAAATTGTGGCTCGGCAACTTTCACAGAAATAACGGCTGTAAGACCTTCACGAAAATCATCTCCGCTAATTTCTATTTTTAATTTATCCAGCATTCCCGACTTTTCAGCATAGGCTTTCAAAGTACGGGTGATGGCACGGCGAAAGCCTGCAACGTGCGTACCTCCCTCGATGGTATTGATATTGTTTACATAAGAAAAAACATTCTCGGTGTAAGAAGAGTTGTAAAGCATAGCCACCTCGACTGGTATTGGTGGTTTCTCCGATTCAAAATACAAAGGATCTGGAATTAGTTTTTCTCTAGTAGAATCTAAATATTCTACAAACTCTCTCAAACCGCCTTGCGACAAAAATTGGTCAGTTACATAACTACCATCGTCGTTTTTGTTACGAAGGTCGGTAAGGTTGATAGCAATTCCTTTGTTTAGAAATGAAAGCTCTCTTAAACGATTGGCAACGGTTTCGTATTTATATTCTGTACTGGTAAATATGGTATCATCGGGCTTGAACTTAATGGTAGTTCCCGTTTTCTCACTTTCGCCTATGGTGCGTACGCTGTACAAGGGGCCGCCTTTGGCATATTCTTGTTCAAATATTTTGCCTTCTCTATACACTGTTACATGCAAGTGGTTAGATAGTGCATTCACGCACGAAACCCCCACACCGTGCAGACCGCCCGAAACTTTGTAAGTATCTTTGTCAAACTTACCGCCAGCGTGCAGCACGGTAAGCACTACCTCCAAGGCAGAACGGTTTTCTTTGGTCATAATGCCCGTAGGGATACCACGACCATTATCAGATACTGTTACCGAATTATCTTCATTGATAAACACATCGATGGTGTTGCAATACCCAGCCATTGCCTCATCTATCGAGTTGTCGACTACCTCCCAAATAAGGTGATGCAAACCTTTAATACCAATGTCACCAATGTACATGGCTGGGCGTTTACGCACAGCCTCTAAACCTTCTAGCACCTGTATATTATCGGCAGAGTACTCTTTAGTGACTTTGTCTGTTACTTCACTCATTGTATGAATTATAATTTTGTAAAAAGAATTTCAAAAATGTCTTTGCGAATAGCTAAATATATTACCCGCATAAGGTTTCAAATTACACAAATTTTATGAATTTATAGAGTAGTTCAATAGGTTAAATGGTCTAAACTTATCCACGACAGGGGGAGAATAAGTCTTAAGCAAAATGGTTGATAAAATTTAACGGAAGCGAGTAACTAATTGATTTAATTAATAGAGTAATCATAAGTTGTACGCTCAACTGTAAGTTATTTTAATTGGTATTAGTAATAAAAGTTATTATGTTTACCAATATAATCATACTCTTGCAATCTTACTCTGTAATAAAAACCCAATCCTGTTATCAATTTTAATCCTTTTTTTATGAAAAAAATTTTTATTTATATTATATTTCTCATCGTAAGCCTGCAAAATTTGCAATCTTTTGGTCAATCTTCCACATTAATCAAAGACTTGAATTTAGGAGTAGGAGATGGTTTCGACAATTGGAATTTTAAAGGAGTTCAATACAAAGATAATTACCTATTACCAGCTAAAAATGGTAATGATAATTTGGAATTATATACCATAAAAAATGGCGACATTTCTTTAATAAAAGATATCAATCCAGCAGGATCTTCAAATCCTGAAAATTTTGTTTTATTAAAAGATAAAATTTATTTCATAGCCACTAATGACGCTAATGGTCGTGAAATATGGTCAACAGACGGCACTGCGGAAGGAACTACCTTAGCCATTGATGTACTACCAGGGAAAGAATCTGGGAACCCCGACAAACTAATTGTTAGTAAAAACGACAAATTATATTTCTCCTCTAATAATAAGGTATATGTTTCCGATGGAACACAATCTGGCACCAAAGAAATATTAGGCTTTAAAAGAGTAAATTTTAAAGAAGATTTTATCACCGCAACCCCAACAGCCGTAGCAACCTATAAACAAGGAATTGCTTTCGTAAATAAAAATGAAAAAGTTTATCAAATTTTTTATCACGATGGTGCTACCCTTACAAAGCTTCATGAATTCACCAATGATTATTTCACTAGAGTAAATGGACTATTAGAGGTATCGGCAGGTTTATTATTTAATGTTAATGATTCTTTTACAAGTGATTTCAATGGTGTTTTCACCATTGATAAGAATAGCAATCAAGTTTCTAGGGTTTTAAATAAAGAAAATAAACCTTTAGTCACAAGGACACTGATAAAATTAAATGATGAAAAATCAATTATATATACAGATAAAGCTTTATATATATCAAACGGATTGAATAGTGGAACTACAGAACTAATAACAAATGGCTCATCAAGTCTATTCGTGGGAGATATAATGAACCATATAATAATTAACGGAAAAATGTTAATTAGGGCTGGCGGGGGCTTTCTTTCAGATTACATGTATATAACAGATGGAACTATTGCAGGCACTACAAAAATTGCTGAGTGCAAAACATATCAATCGCCTATGATTTCTTCAGGAACTAAGGCTTATTGGTTTGCTGGAATTGAGAATGGTTTTGACGTAGAAATGTGGGAAGCCGATTTAGCATTGGGGACAGCCAAACAAATAAATTTTTTAAAAGTAAATAAGTATACTAGTACATCGGCATATCCTATATATGTAGAAAAGAATATTCTTTATTATAACAGTATATTGTTCGGAGATGGAAGAGAACTATATAAATTAAATAAAGATTTAAATTATGTTAATGCTTCTCTAGATGCTGATAACACTTACAAACTATCACAATCAGCAGAGAACGTTTTCACTATTCATACCATCCATGAAAATGAAAATTTTAATATAATACACTATGATTTGGCTGGAAAAAATTTAAAGACTATTACAACTTCTAGCAATCAAAATTTTGAATTAAATTTATCTGATGGTGTTAGTTTTATTGAAGTAAAAGGAAAATCTAATAGAAATATTTTTAGAATTTTGAAAAAATAAATAATAACAAGAATAACGTCCCTACTCATTCTACCTTGGTTTAAATACTCAAATATTTAAACCAAGGTTTTTTGGGGATTGGCTTAGAAAAGAAATGAAAAATATCCAATTTTATGAGGTACTATAATAGCTGGTAAATCACCCCCTCAATACTGCCCTGTCGCCAACAATACCAGCGTACAGGCTTCTAAAACTTCAATTCCTTTTTCTTTAGCCATTTTTTCAAATGCAGGGTTTATAATTGAACCCTATAACACAATTCAATTTGACCTAAAAATTTCCCCAATCCTAACTCGGTATAAAAACCAAAATTTTTGTAAAAACAACCTCTAAAGCCAAAAATGGCTTTTCCACCAATTGGGAAAAGATAACCATCGTCGATATAGCCGCCAATTAATCTTCTAGTGTATCTAATAGTTGGTGAATACTGTGCATGGTTGAATTATTTTCTATTAAGTTCATTCGATAGCCAATTTATATACCCTTATAAAATCGGAAATTA
>JAAFID010000101.1 GCA_013297765.1 Cytophagales bacterium
ATAGCTTTTTTTGCTCAAGTGTATAATTTAGTTTACCCTATATTACTTTTTGTACACTATTCAACTACTCCTAGAGGGAAATCTTGCCCGCTACTAAAGCTTGATGGATACTGGGCTGTACCTGCATATTTCAGGGTAAGCTCTGGCACACGATCTTCAATGTAGGCTTTGATTTCTGCTACGGTAATTTTTTTATCTAGTCGTCCACCATCGGCCTTTCCATTCAGGGCTTCTAGAAATGCATAGGTAAATGCTCCATGCCCCAAGTCTGAGAACTCTTTGGCTGTTTGATCAGAACCACAAGAGGCAATAAATACACTACCCGAACTACGAGCAAGCTGAAATATTGCTTGCTGTTCTGCCAAGCCTCTACGACCAATACCATTGTTTTTAAAACCAGCTTCTGAGTGGCAAGCATCCATGATGACTAATTGTTTGTTGGCATTGATTGCCGACAGCATATTTTTCAGTGCCACCGAAGACAAGCCTCGCTCTTTTATTTGAACGCCGCTAAACGTGGTCACATCATGAAGTATCATGTAAAAATCACTTTCGTCTGAAAGCTCTTCTTGATATACCATGCCGTGGCCTGCATAATACAATACGAACATATCTGTCAGTTTGCATTGGCTTTTAATCTCTGCTATTTTGGCTTCAATGTTGGCTAGGGTTGCTTCCGAATTGTATAAATTGTAGGTATTTATTTTATTATAAATCGATTTCCCACCTTTTTTCAATGCATCACTTATTGCCTTTGCATCTGGTACACCGTAATTCAGGTTCATCTTGGCATTTTTATATTCATTAAGCCCAATTACCAACACATACAGGTCTGAAACTGGTGCAGATGCCGCCTTGCAATCTATTTCCAATACATCGCCAGTTGATTTTCCTTTTCGTTTATTGATAGTAAATACCTTGAAAGTATTCAACCCTGGAATCAATCGCACTTTATATTCTTTGGTTATTTTATCTTTGAAATTGACAAGGTTAAATTCTTTGTCAATGAGTAATAATTTTTCATTGTGCAATAGATTCAATTCTTCTATACCACCGCCGCCATATTGAATTTCTATTGATAAAATTATTTCTGTAGTGTCAGTTACAAACAAATCTGTAGATTTTTCGGTCAAATCTCTCTTGGTATTTGCAGCTACAGAAAATGGCTGTTTGAATGTAGGTGGAGATGCACGAAATAGGTGCTGCAAATCTATATTTGATTCCTTTTTTAATTGCAATGCCTGCAACATATTTCCATTTTGAAATGAACTTATGATTAGGTCAGGCCTATACAGTGCATCGGAATAAGAGTCAAGCTCGTTTATTTTTGCAATTATTTTACTGTCGTTTTCCATTTGCCACCCCAAAAATCCATCGGCATTTGGTGAGCCGCAAAAATATCCTTCATTACTCCATAATATCCATTCCCCATTTAATTCTTGATAGTAACTGTATGATGGATATGTTTTGGGAATGCCTAAAGAATCTATTTTCCAAATGCAAATTTTTTGATCGTCGCCAGCGGCTGCAAACCAACGCTTATCTGGGCTTAGTGCCATAGTGCGGCTAGTAGATGGCAAGCCTTGCAAGGTTCTGATTTTTTTTCCTGAAGTATTGTACACTGCAATACCTTTGTCGGTACCAAGCAATAGTTGTTCATTCAAAATTCTTAAACAGGTAATTCTGGAATTAACTGCCTCGTCGCCATCACCTATTAGAAACCCATTCCAGCGAACATGGTAAGCATCTACTTGGTACTTTGCAGTATTTTTGTGTTCAAAATCTGCTTCCATTTTTTCACCAATTGCCTTTCGTACTATGGCGTTCGTAAAATCTATTTCTTTGGATAAATTAGCTTCCTTATGTTGGGTATTGAAGGCAAGGGTATTGTTGTCTTTAAATTGCAAATGAAATATAGATTCAGAAACATTCGATAGCACCTTGAGGGTTTTGGCATTGATGGCAGAAAATATCCTCAGTTCATGATGGGTACCACCTACGGCTGCAACTTGGTAATTGCCTTTGGCAGATGATGGTGAAAAAGCCAACGATTGCACTGTATTGTCAAAGTCTGCATACTTGCTAATGCTTTTGCCTTTTGCAACATTTATACACTCGATTAAACCAGACGTTTCATTTGCAAGAACAATATTTTGGGCATCGTAAGAAAAAGCAATATCGGTAATGGGGTTATTTGACCGATATAATTTCTTTTTAAAATTTCCTTTGCTGGTGTACATATTGATTAAAAAATCATCAGCACCACTCAATAATATTGCACTATCGGGACTAAAAGCAACACACCGCACGGCATGAAAATGTCTGCTTACACTTTTTATATTGACCGTAAAACTGAATTGGCTTACTTCCATCAAATAAACATTATTATCACCCACGGCTGCTGCTATGGCGGGGCGGTCATAAGCCCAATCTATATCTATCACTGATTTGGGCAGTGCATAAGATTGGTGTAGGGTAAATTTCCCATTGCCATTATGCTTCCATACTTTGATGGTGCTATCAGCCGAGCCACTCGCCAAGTACAATCCATCGTGGCTAAACTGCAAGGTGGTGATGGCAGCATGGTGGGCTGGTAGATAAAATTCCTTCTCCGTTTTTTTATGTATGATTACTATACAGCTCGTATCAGATTTACCTACTATGGCATTGCCGGCAAATGCGATGAAACTACCATCTTTGCTGAGTGCTGAGGCGTATATCTTACCTATATTTCCCGAAGACAATTTGGCAAAATACCGTTTGGTGGGTACTTCCTTTTCTATATTCCAAAGGCAAATACTTTTATCGTCTGATACTGTCCATACCTCATCGCCAGTAGTGTTGTATATTACTTTGTTGATTCTGGCGGTATGTCCATTGGGGGTAAGTACAAATTGTGTTTGACTATAACCCTTACCTACAAAGGCAATCAACAATATGATTAAAAATTTAAAATGCATTTTTTGTAAATATATACCGTTCATATTATTTCAATTTTTCTTTGGTCACATCGCTCACAGGTCGTTGATCAGGCAAGAACATGGGTTGATTATAATATTGTTTATTGAAGTTAAATCGAATAGAAATTTCGTGAGAATTGGCGCTATAGACAGAACTTTGTGTGCTTGTCATAAATTGATAACTGTAGCCTAGCACCAATCTTTTAGAAAATATGTACCCCGCCGAGGCAGCAAATACGCCAGCTCCACGATAGGTAATGCCAGCTACTATAGATTGGTTGTAGGTATAAAATAATTGAAAGTCGTTTTGAAATGATTTTTGAACAGGGTTGTAGCGAACTATTACCAATGGTTCCATCAAATTTTTAGGATTCAAATCAAGCCGATATCCTGCAAATGAAGTATAAAATCCATTCATATAGGTACGCTTGGGTTCACTATCCATCAAGGTTCTAAGTCTATTAAGGGTAATGCCTACCCAATATTTTTTATGATTAATAGCCAACCCTGGTGAAAAATCCAAACGTGAACTGGGTTGAAAATTTACCACCAAAGGGTCTTGTAGATTTACGGCAGCATTCAACTGCTCGGTATTAAGTGAAAAATAATGATATTCAGAATTGATACCAAAAGATACGGTAGCCTTACTGCTGATGGGTAAGTGATAAGCCAGCACCATATTTACACTAGCATTACGCACTATATTAATTTGATTTGCAAAGGCGGTTATGCCAATGCCAATTCTATTTTTTGCTACCAATCCATGTGCACCTGCAACTTGAACCAATGGTGCACCTGCCATATCATTGGCTTTTCTATACCCTACAAATGCAGAACCACCTGAAGCCCCAGCTTGCGATGGCATTTGTAAAATTCCATCTGTAAATTTTTGAATCGTGACGGGAATGTCTTGTGCATAGCCACCATTTCTATTGGCCTGTAGCAATATTACTACAAAGCATAGTGTAATTATTTTCATTTCAATACAGTAATTATTTGTTCAAATTTTTTATTCATCGAAGAGATATTTACCGTACATAAATAGCTGCCCTCTGGCAACTCGGCAACACCTGCTGCACCGGGTTTCCAATCGTTTTGATAGTTGGTTGTATTGAATATTAATTTGCCCAATGGTGCATATAACTTTACCTCGGCATCGGGAAAGCGGTCGATGTTTTCTACAAACAAATAATCGTTAAATCCATCATTGTTCTGAGTAATCAAATTGGCAATAGTAATGGGGACAAGGTTTTCTGTCACCTCTACTATCTCCTTGATGGTAACTGAACATTGATATTTATTAGTGGCTGTAAAAATAATAATGTGAGGACCCGATTGTTCAAAAATTACTTTTGGGGAACTATATTGATATCTCTTGTCAAACTCTCCAAAGAACCAGTTGTATTTCATATCGGTTTTATCGCCCAAAATGGTATCTTTAAATTGTATCAAAGAATTAGTGCCCAGCGATTCTGGTATGGTTATTTGAGCATTGGGTACATCATTAATGATGATATTCATAGAATCTGATAATGAAGTAATGGCAGTTGTACTTGTAACGGTGATTTTCCCTGTCCCTACATTGCTCCAAACTACCCTAATGGACAACATTGTAGTGTCATTTATAATAGTTCCATTTTCAACTTTCCACACATATTTAAAATTTTTCGGCCCCACTTTGTACACCACGGTATCGCCTTTACACACTGAACGCCTACCCCCATCTATTTTAGGGTTTTGAAGTTCAACATTTCTTTTGTAAGAATTGACACATGAATTTTTGTATTGCACAGTCAATGTAACGGGATAGATACCCGATTCAGGAAAAGTGAATATTGGGTTTGAAGAAGTATCTACTGCACTGCTTGATTCACCAAATTTCCAGGAATATTTTGAGACAATACTTGTTAAGCTATCTTTAAATTTTAACGTTCGGTTGCCAATGGTATCATCCACAAAAACATAATCAATACGAGGAATGGGGTTAAACTTTACATCTACCTCTAGCGTTGTATCCATTTTGTAAATTGGATTGGTGACTTTGATCAAATGTTTCCCCTCTCTCCCCCACTTGATGACCACTTGATTGGAATTGGCAGTAGTATCTTTATAAGTTATTAAACCACTCCCATCAAGTATTTCCCATTTGTATTTTGGGCAAAGTGCATTAGGCAAATTACATGCTTGTGAAACATTGGCTGGCAATACGGTATAAGTCACAATATCATAATTACAAACATCTTTTTTTCCCGAAATAACTGGTCGAAGGGCTATTTTAAAACTATCTACTTGAGAAAAATTGGAGATTTTATAATTGTCGTCTATTGCAGCTACTCGCCAATAATAGCGACCATCTGGCAGGTTTTTAAAAGTTCTATTGGTGCTGTAAAAATAATTGTCATAATCTTCTGTAGGAATAGTTTTAAAATTGGCATTAGAATACAACAGTCCTTTTTCATTGTATAGTTCCACAGCATATTTCAGTGAACGCCCAGAAGTGTGGTCGTCGCCACTGTTTTTCCAACGGATATTCACAGAGTTGTCTGCAACTATTGAGGAAATTTCTGTGATGACCGTAGGCGACAAGTTAGTTTTATCAATATTATTCAAATAACATTTGAAGGCAGTTCGCTGACCACCAATTACAAAATCTATTTTGCCGTCGTTATTAAAATCTCCAAAAGTACTATAGGTACAAGTATCATGAACTTGCCCTTCTTCTGATATTATAAAGTTGCCATCGGTTTTTTGTACTACCATAAAAGTATTATGGTCATACTGAGCGACTATTTCCAACTGCCCATCGTTGTTATAGTCTAGCCATTTCATTTTATGTAATCTTGTTGAAGGCAGCGATGTACTAATGTTTAAATCTTTAGGAGAAAACAAATTGTTTCCCAAATTGGTATAAATTTTCATATTCCATGGCGAGGGCAATGGCAGATGTCTTTGGGCAAAGTATCTCTTGGCTCCCAATGTGGGCGTTTCTACTATAAAATTAGTTCCGCAAATGGCCAAGTCTTGGTCACCATCTCTATCAAAATCTCCAAAATCAAAATAATTGATATCGTAGCCTTCAATTGCTGTTTCTTGCCGGTTTAATATTTTATTTTCAAAATAGGAGCCATTTTTATTTTCAATAATTTGGGTTACTTTATTAGACGTTATACCTCTTCCCAACAAAAATATATCATAATCACCATCTACATCAGTATCTTGAAACATACTGTTAATAGTGTATATAGACTTTTCACAGATAGTATCTATTTTAAAATCCTCAGAATCCTTTCTATAGGTGGCCAGAAAAGCTGCCCATTGAGGCGTATCTCCCATTTTAGCAATAACACCACGACCAGAAATCAATAAATCTGGATATCCATCTTGATTGTAATCGGCCACATCTATATTACCCAACCCCACTGCTGGTAGGGCTACCTTACTATCGTAAAAATTATTTTTCTTGTCGTTTAAGTATATTTTAGTAAAAAAATCTGAAACACCTGATTTGATTACTCTAGAATTTTCCTCCCAGTGGGTATTTGCCATTTTTAAGCCTGCTGCAGTAATGGCAATATCTTGATAGCCATCCTTGTTGAAATCAAAAAAAGCAACATCGCTTGTATATAAATCGGCTATATTGATTTTTTGTGTTCTAAAACTTCCATCGCCATTATTGATATAAATATAATTTCCCCCAATAAAACTCATAGAACCAACTAAGGTATCTCTGCCAGTAGATAGAAATAAAAAATCCATATCGCCATCATTGTCAAAGTCGCAAGGATGTGAAAATTGCTGCCCACCCATATCGCCAAGCATAGCAGTATCGTTAAGGCTTGTGATTTTTTTGGCAATATAAGATTGGATAAGAAAACTGCTGGTAGCAGATGGTGCTGATACTTGGTTGCCGTTTACAGCATACACCCTCCAGTAGCAGCTATCGTTGGGCAAATTGGAAAAACGAAAAACAGTGTCATACAACATTCCTAAATTGGGAAGGCTGTTCGTGTAGCCATTGCTGGTAGTTATTATTCCTGCATTTAAGATTTTTTCTTTCTTTGTCCAAAATTCTACTTTGTAATACTTGGCATTGCGTACGGGCGACCAACTGAGGGTTGCATTATTCTGCAATACTACCGATTTAGGGTTATTGGGTTTGGCAGGTACTGTACTAGCATTTTGTTTGTTGTACAAAATCAAAGATTGATACCCATCTTTGGTGACATATTGAAGAAAAATATCTGGTCTTTTGTCATTGTCAAAATCTGCAACTTCTATGTAAGGACTTGCTGCATCGACCTGATATGGAAATCCTAAAGCTTGTTTAACAATTGAGTCATAATTATCATTTATTTGTTTTACAACACATACACTGTCGTTATTAAAATAAACCAATTCATTTACTTGATCTGCATCAAAATTGTGGAATTTTATCTCTCTAGGTATCAATTCACCATCTGGTAAACGAACCTTTAACTCTGATAGCTGTGTAAAGGAATTTTTATAATTATAAGTGGAAAGAGTACTGTATTTGGTATCGTAAGCCAGTAAATCTAGTTTACCATCATTGTCTGCATCCACAATATCAATTAGCTCATTCTTGCTAACAGGTAGTTTTTGCCATTTTATAGAATCGCCTTTTAAATTCCAGCCTATGTAATTAGTGAAAACTTTTGCCGAATCGCTTTGGGTGATTATATCGGTATATCCATCATTATTGAGGTCGGCGACTTTCCAGGGTATTTTTTTAGAGTCTGTTATTTCAGTTTTAGATTTTTGAAATTCTCCTTCTTCATACAAGTACAAAAGTCCTTTAATTTCTTTGAAATTGAAAGCATACACGTCATCATCACCATCGTTGTCTATGTCAAATACGCTAAAAGATAGCACATCTATTATCCCCGTATTCTTTACTATGTTGGTGGCTAAATCAAGTTTATAAAGAATTCCTTTATCAAGATAATAGCTGTTAAAAGTAGAGGTGCGGGTAGAGGTAAGTGCGAGGTTTGAAGCAGCAAATGATTGTTGTGGTACAAAATAGTTTGTGGAGGCTTGCAGCAGTGGTACACACATATTATTTGTAGTAACACCTATCATATCTTGATTCCCATCTTGGTTAATATCGACAATTTGAGTGTTATTGTTCAAATTTATCCCGATCAACCCTGAAACAGACATGATGTCAAATAACCCAGTTACACTTTCCTTCTGTATAGCAAAAGAAATTTCCTTTACATTGGAAATTTTTCCTGACCCATCAAATGCCCTTAATTCAAATTTATAATTTCCAACATCTAGTTTCAGGGCAATGGAATCAGCCGTAATAATTTTTGTAGAATTGAAGGAGGGATTTTGAAAATCAACTACCAACTTATCATTTTTTAAAACTCTATAATCGTAACCAATCACTGACTTCGGCAGGCTGCCCGTAGGCTTACTCCATTTTATAGAAACTATATTTTTCAACACGTTTGCTACCAAGGGGGTGTTTAGGGTAAGTGTATGGGTTTTGGTCAAGCCAGTCCATTGGTTAAAGGTGTATTTATTCCCATTTTCTACCCCCATTATCAATAGCTGGGAAATGTTGGCATCTTTCAAAGTAATCACATTGCAATTTGCATTTTCTACTACAGCAATGGTTTTGCCCGTTGCCCAGTCAATGCCTGTATTGGTAAAGGTTTTAACTAAAGAAGAATCACTAGCAAATTTGCCAATCAACACTGCATCCAAAAGACCATCGTTGTTGAAGTCTTGAAAATTTATTTGCGACTGCTTTGCTGGGGGCAATACAAATTTGGGATTGTTAAAATCGTTGCTGCTATTGGCAAGAAAGCCATGATACAATTTACCGTTAGCAATTCCATTTACATATATATCTAAATCATTGTCAGCATCAATATCCAGCATTGCGGTTTTTCCAATAATGATAGGCAGTTTGGCATTTTGATTGATCAAATTCCCTTCCTTAGAAATCTCATATAGCGAAGTAACAGCAATATTATTTACATTTTCTGTCCATAAAAATTGAGGTTGATTGGTAATATTAGATTTGGCAATGGAAACATCCATTCTTGAATTATTGCCCAGCGAGAGTCGATGCTCTATAAATGTTAGTCCGTTTTTATTTTCAAATAATATTGCTGTGCTGCTTTTCCCTGTGCGACCAAATACCAAGATATCGGTAAACACATCTTGATTGTAATTGATAGGAAATGCCACCAAAGAATCGAACGTATATACATCCAACACTCTAGATATTTTTTGATAAACGTTTCCTTTATTTTCATATAAACCCAAGGTAGCAATTCCTTTATCGGTGCTAGTCATTAGCACATCTAGCAAGCCATTGGCATTGTAATCTATCCCGAAGGCAGAGAGTGCTTGACCTTTAATATCTATGCTACTGTAGTTATTTGTGGCAAAGTCACCATCTACATTTATATAAACCCTATGTGTAAATGCTTGCCCATCAAACCCTGAAATCAATAGGTCAAGATTTTGATCTCCATTAAAATCTTCTACACAAGTGATGACCTTGGTTACAGCAGGAATATTGAATTGTTGTTTTGAGCTAAACTGCCCAAAGGCATTGGTCAGCAATAACACCAGGAGTAATGGTGTAGCAATATATTTCATGAGATTTAATATAAAGTTCAGAGATACTAACGTGTAAGTTAGTAGGTTTTGAAATAAAAAGTCATCAACTTTACTTATAATTTAAATTAAAAAAATATATGAACAAAAATTTACCTCTATTTTTTGCTCTAGTATCACTACTAATGTCCACCTCCATCGTGAATGCACAATATTGCTACAACACCCTTTCACTGAACTATGATGCGACGGTAATGGAGCAAATAGGTGATTTCATTTATAAAGGAACTGATGATGGGGGAAGACGAACTGGCTCTACCAACAGAATCCTTATTGTAGATATTGATAATGTAACCAATAAAAATTTACAAATATGCGGTAAGCAACAACCAGCTATTAATTATGAAAAAAAATGTGTGATGGTGAAAGACTTTGACCGAAAATTCACCGTTGCTCAAGTAAGGGAATTTGATGGGATAAATAGACCCTGCACCAGCAGAGATTTGGTTTTTATTGACATTATAGATACTAAATTTAGTCTCACCCGATTAGCCAATTGCGGTGGATTATCTTTGAAAAATGTAAGCATTCCTTTTCAACCTATTCAGCAAAGTGGTAATATAACTCCCCCAGCTGTACAAGATACAATAGTAGGTTATGATAATTTTCCAGAAAAACTTGAAAGTAATTTTCCTATATCTATTAATTACTATAAACCAATAGAAAACTATCTTGCCTATGAGTTTGTAGTCACCAACCTAACAACTAATATAGTAACTGTGTATCCTTCATCTATTGGAGAATCTATCACTTTGCCAGACGAAAATTTGTTAGTGGAACTAAAAATAAAAGGCATAAATGATAAATTAAATCATAAAGTAAGATTTTATAAAACAGAACTACGCCGCACTTTTAATATTTCGGCATGCAACAGCTACAAGTTTTACGATTTAAATTGCACTGAAACTGGCACCTATACCTATACAAAAACCAATGTGGGCAAGTGCGACAGTGCTATAACATTAAATCTTACTATTCTTGAATCCAGCACTAACACCATTAACAAAGCGACTTGCGATGCTAGTTTCACCCTGAATGGACAGAACTACACCAACTCTGGAACTTTCAAGCAAACCCTTAAAAATTACAAGGGTTGCGATAGTGTGATAACTTTAAACCTTACACTCAACAAACCATCCAGTGCAACCATTAACAAAGCGACTTGCGATGCTAGTTTCACCCTGAATGGACAGAACTATACCAACTCGGGAACTTTTAAGCAAACTCTTAAAAATTACAAAGGTTGCGATAGTTTGATAACATTGAATCTTACACTCAACAAACCATCCAGTGCAACCATCAACAAAGTTATCTGTGAAAATAGTTTTACTTATAACAACAAAACCTATACAACCGATGGCACATTCAAAGTAACCTTATCAAATAAAGCGGGTTGCGATAGTGTAGTGACTTTGGCTTTATCTTTTATAAAAATAAATGCTGCAACAACATTAGGCACCAATAATATTACCTCGCAAGAAGCCAATGCTGAGTATATATGGTACAATTGCGATGACATTAATTTAAAATTACCAGCGAATAATGCTCAAATATTTACCCCATCAAAATCTGGAAAATATGCTGTAAAATTGACCAAAAGTGGCTGTAATGCTAATTCTGCTTGCGTTAACTTTACTATACCGTTAAGTACTTATGCTATTGACGAGGCTGCCTCATTTCTTTCTCTTGCCCCCAATCCTACCAATGGTTTAATTACCTTAAATTTGGGGAAAATAGAAAACGAGTTCAATATTCAAGTCATTAATAATTTAGGAAATACTATTGCGAGTGCTCAAATCCATAATTCTAATAGTGGGAACATGAATATACAAGACCAACCTGCTGGAGTATATTTTATAATCGTCCACAACAATAATGGAATTAGCAAAGCGTATAAAATAGTAAAAAACTAGTTTTTAGATTTCCGCATCTTAGCTTTTTCTTCACTTAACTTTTGGAAAGTTTGAAACTTTCCAAAAGTTTAAATTGCATGCTCAATTAATGTTTTCCACAGGAGTAGATATTTTAACAATGTGCGTATATTAGCATCGTAAATAATTGTGTACGGTGTTGCCTTAGCGCAACCAAAATACTACGCTCTCGTGAAAATTTTTATTAATGAAAAGACCGTACAAATAGTAGGTCTAGAAGCATCGGCAGACAAATCAAAATACGATGTATGTATAGAGAGTGAAGATGAAATTATATCCAAATCGTTGCGTGGCGATGTATTGATATTAGATGCAAAAGCAAAACACATCCAAAGGCTTTTAAAATTATTGGAAATAAAAAAGCTAAAGAAACTCAATTCTATTACGCTTTCATCTAAAAATGCTCCCTTTTTGCAAGAATATTTTAAAGATGAATTTAAAATAGTAAAAGCTGCTGGCGGTTTGGTGTGCAAAGGCGAAAAAGTGCTTATGATATACCGGCTAGGGAAATGGGATTTACCCAAAGGCAAATTGAAAAAAGGCGAAGACTCGCTAGAGGGTGGCAAAAGAGAGGTCGAGGAAGAATGTAGTGTAACCGTAACAGTCAAGGCAAAAATAGGTGCTACTTGGCATACCTACATTCGCAAGGATAGAAAAATTTTAAAGAAAACCGATTGGTACACCATGGACTGCCTAAGCGATGCCAACATGCAACCACAATTAGAAGAAAATATAGAAGAAGTACGATGGATGACCAAGGAAGAAGTATTGATTGCCCTAACGAACAGCTACAAATCTATAGAACACGTTTTTGAGCAAGTGTAT
>JAAFID010000102.1 GCA_013297765.1 Cytophagales bacterium
GTTTGACAGTTTACTTTCATTATATTTTGTTTGTTTTAAAAAATCAGAGCCCTAGTTCAAGGTTGCCCAAATTGCTGGCGCAAGCGTCCGCTTGTGCTTTTTCAACCTTTCAGCGTCCCGCTGAAGCGAACAAATAAAAAACTTTATCTTGCCATATATTAGTCGCAAGTACAAAAAAGGTGCAAAAGCAAAATTACCTATTGAATTCTTATATGTGGAATAAAATAACAACGAAAGCGAGACGCTTTGATATTAAAAAGGTACAAGCGGACGCTTGCACCAGAGGGTGGGTGGATTTAAAACAGTTTATTTTAAAATCTTTAAAATCCAATTTATGCAATCTGTGGGTTCTAATAAACTCCATGAATGCGGCTGTCTTGTTCCATCTAGCCCAAATCCTTTTCCTAATTGATTGATGAAATCTGCCTTATTGTTGCCAATACTTTTTAAGTATACGATAAAATCTGAATGATAAAGTGCATTCATATCCTTATAAGATTGATTACGATTGTTTATATACCAATCAATATCAGGGTCACAATATATTCTTACAGGAATGGATTTTAGAAATTTGGCATTTGTATTATAAGTTGTGTGGATAGAGCGATATTCATATTCCTTTAAATGATCTTTAGGTTCACCACCAATAATTTTGTCAAATTTTTGAATTACAGTTTTTGCTTCGTAGCTATTGGGGTTATCTCTTAAGGTTTGAATCATCTGTTCATGTAAGGCAATAAAGTTTACTGGAGGGTCTATCCCAAAGACTGCTAAAGGTTGCATAACAGTAGCAGATGAATCTTCAAACGAAAGTTCAGCATATCGTAAACTATTAATACCACCCAGTGAAAATCCTCCAAGAATAAATTTATCTTTTGGAAGTTTATATCTCTTAATTGCATCTTGAATTACTTTATTTACAAATGATGTTGATTCATTGGTCAAACACATATTGTAGTTTATTGAGGGTACAAGAATTGCCAGATTATTTTTAAATGCATATTCACATAATTTAACATTATTAGATAAAACTGATTCAGGCCTTTCCCAAAGTGATGGGAAAAGAACAATAGTTCCCATTGTTGGATGGGCAGGAATTAAGGAGAAATAAAACAAATCATGATACTCTTCAAGGGAAATAAAAATATCGGTAGTGTCAATTTGATTTATCTTATTACGATTTAGATTTTTAAGCAGTTCTTTATTTAGGTTTAGAAAATGTCCGTTTAAAAAATTTCCTTCGTATTTTCTTTGCCACAATTCTAGAGTTCCGTGTCCTTCAAATTTTGCATTTTTAATGTTTCCTGTGAACTCAAGAGCTTTGTAATATTTATTACCTATTATTAATGTTCCGGTATCATTTGGTAATCCATCTTTACATTTTCCGCTCCATTTTAGCGTAAAACTTTCATCTGCGAAAGGCATCCAATATTTACATGTTTTGGTTGAGTCAAAAACGTATTGACCAAAACTTGAAACACTAATGGATAAGAATATAGTTAATAGAGTAATTTTCATTCTAATTATTTACAAATAAGGGTTTAATACGATTTCAAATTTCAATTAAAGCTAATCTACCAAATCTCCTATAAATTTCAACCATTTACAATATTCTTAAGCTCAAAAATTAACTGCTAATTCCTCCCACACTTTTTACCTCAAATATCTCCACTTTTCCCTATTTCCTCCCATTCCTTACTTTTAATGGGAAAATCTCCCACTTTTCTATCACAAACCTGATGTGGATAGTATAATTTATTTGTAGTAAATAAATTAACACCTGAAAAAACAAGTTTTAAATAAGTTGTACACCAGTAATTAACAGTGTTTTTGGGGTCAATTTTGTGCAAAACGTAACAATTTATCCACAAAATGGGTAATAGTGGAATAAAGTGGGAGAATGTGGTTGGTTTTCCATTTTTCTTCCATAATTTTGTAACACAATGAAAATATTCATATAACCAAGTACATGGCTTATTTCTCGAGTGAGTATGAATGCAAGCTAGACGCAAAGGGGCGTATGGTTTTGCCTGCAAAGGTGAAATCAAACCTGCCTATAGCGGGTGGCAATAGCATTGTGGTCACTCGGGGGTTTGAGACTTGCTTGGTAGTATATCCTATTATAGAATGGAATAAAGTGTTTTCAAAAGTGGCAGGCCTAAACGAATTCAATGAAGAATACAGAAATTTTCAGCGAAATTTTTTTAGAGGCAACACAGAACTTGAACTCGACAGCAACGGTCGTTTTCTGGTGCCTAAGTCGCTATTGAAATATGCACAAATAGACAAAGATGCCATACTCGTAGGCATGGGCAATAGGCTAGAAATATGGAATCCAGAACTGTACGAGCAGTTTCTGGTCAAAGACCAACAGCAGTTTTCCAAACTTGCTGAAAAATATTTAGGAGACAATAAAATAGAAAACTAATATGACCTACCACCTGCCCGTAATGCTCAGCGAATGTATAGAAGGACTGAACTTGCGGAGCGACGGCATCTATGTAGATGTGACGTTTGGCGGGGGCGGGCATACCAAAGAAATATTGAAACAGCTAGACCCCAATAAGGGCAAGCTATTTAGCTTTGATCAAGATGAAGATGCAAAGGCCAATGCAACACAAATTGATCATCAAAGTTTTCATTTTTTAGAAGCCAATTTTAGGTTTTTAAAAAGGTATTTGAAAGTAAACGGTGTTGAAAAAATAGATGGAATACTCGCTGACCTGGGGGTTTCATCGCATCAAATAGACACTGCCGAGCGGGGCTTTTCCATCAGGTTTGATGGGCCGCTAGATATGCGAATGGATAAAGTGGGCAATAAAACTGCACAACAGATATTGAACGAATATCCAGAACATGAATTGCATAAAATATTTGGCATCTACGGCGAGGTACGCAATGCAAAAACACTGGCTAGCGAGGTGGTAAAAGCTAGAATTAACAACCGTTTTGAAACTATTGACCAGTTTAAAAATGTGTTGAAAACACTAGCTCCACGGAAAGAAGAAAACAAGTACATGGCCCAAGTATTTCAGGCATTGCGCATAGAAGTTAACGATGAGCTAAAAGCCCTAGAAGACTTACTAACACAGGCTGGTGATATGCTGAACGTAGGTGGCAGATTGGTAGTAATGTCTTACCACTCGCTGGAAGACAGATTGGTAAAAAACTATATCGCCAAAGGTAAATTTTTTGGTGAGGTAGAAAAAGATTTCTATGGAAATGTACACAAACCAATGGAAAGTATTACCAGAAAGCCAATAGAAGCAAGCGATGCAGAGGTAGCTATCAACAAAAGGGCAAGAAGTGCAAAGTTGAGAATTGCGGAGAAATTGGATTTGAAAAAGTAATTATTGAATCAAAAATATTTCATCATTTAACCTAATAAGAAATGGCTGCAAATACTTACAAAGTGCAAGAAGAGCAAGAGCAGGCGGTGTATAAAGATGGGAAAACGATTTTTCAACGATTAGACCAATTGGTGAAGTTGAATAATTTGTTTGGCGAGGGATTGCCTATTCAATACCTACCCAAAGTATTGTTCTTATCTACTTTTCTTATTTTCTACATAGGCAACGCACATTTTGCAGAGCGGAAAGTAAGACAAATTGAAAAAATGAAAGTTGAAGTAGAAGACATTCGTGCCGACTACACCACATTGAAAGCTGATTTGATGTTTGCCAGCAAACAGTCGGAAGTAGCTAGAAAAGTGGAAACACTTGGGCTGGAAGAGACCCATGAGCCACCAAATAAAATAGTTGAAGAGTAAAATTTCAAAGGTTTAATTAAAAAAATACGAATCCAAATCTTAAAAAATTCTGTTGCCAATGAGTGTTAAAACGTCTATAGTATTAAGGGTAAGAATAGCATTTTTATTAGTGCTTATCTTCTCTGTGGCTATAGTGGTAAAAACACTGGTAGTACAGGTTGTGGATGGCGAACATTGGCGAAAAATGGCCGATGAAAATTTGCTACAATACCGTGTAGTAAAGGCAACCAGAGGCAATATATTTTCTGACAATGGAAGTCTTCTTGCTACTTCCTTACCATTTTACAAACTAGCTATAGACCCTACACTTGCGGATGGCGAGCTATACCGAAGCGGAATAGATTCATTGGCGATGTTGCTATCTCGGTTTTTCAAAGACAAATCTGCGGCAGAGTACAAGCGAAAAATCAACAATGCCAGGGTATCGGGCAGGCACTATTTGGTATTGAACAAAGAGATGATCAATTACCAAGGCAAAAAAACAATGAAAGATTGGCCTATTTTTCGAGAAGGGAGATTAAAAGGCGGGGCAATTTTTGAAAGAGTGGATAAACGATTCCGTCCATTCTCTTACTTAGGCCTACGTACCATAGGGTATATCAATGAAGAAAATATGAAAGGTGCAGGGCTGGAATATACTTTCAACGAGCAGTTGGCAGGCAGAGATGGCGAGGCATTATTTAGAAAAATGGCAGGTGGCAACTGGAAACCAATGCATGACAATAGCGAAGTACGCCCGTTACCAGGGGTAGATATACAGACTACGCTAGACATTAATATACAAGATGTAGCAGAGGCATCTTTGCTAAGACACCTCACACGCCACGATGCAGACTATGGTTGCGTAGTGCTGATGGAGGTAAAAACAGGCGAAGTAAAAGCCATAGCCAACCTAGGTAAACTAGATAAAGGTGCGTATGCCGAAAATTATAATTATGCTGTAGGCAGCCAAGGACTAACCGACCCAGGTTCCACCTTTAAACTAGCATCAATGATTGCTTTGCTAGAAGATTCTAATATCAGTTTAGAAGACAGCATAGAAACAGGCAATGGCACTTACGATTTTTACGATAGGGTTATGAGAGATTCAAAACCTGGAGGGCATGGTACCATTACAGTTCGTGAGGCTTTCGAGAAAAGTTCCAACATTGCAATATCTCGATTGGTAAACGATCATTTTGGGTTGAATCCTCAAAAATATGTGACCTATATCAAAGATATGGGACTTGCAGAACCCATCAATTTCCAAATGGATGGGGAGGCAGTGCCTTACATCAAAGACCCTACCGACAAGTCTTGGAGCGGCATTACGCTGCCTTGGATGTCTATTGGTTACGAGTTAAAAATGTCGCCATTGCAAATGCTTACTTTCTACAACGGCATAGCCAACGATGGTGAGATGGTGCAACCCATTATAGTAAAGGAAACTAAGGTGGCAGACGTAAGTATTGAAAAATTTGAAAGTAAAATTATTCGTAAAAAATTATGTTCTGAAAATACGTTGCAAAAAGTTCGCACACTACTTGAAGGTGTTGTAGCTGAAGGGACGGCATCCAATATAAAAAATGCAGACTACAAAATTGCTGGTAAAACTGGTACTGCCCAAAAGTTAAAAGATGGCGGCTACACCCGTACCTATTACACCTCATTTGTTGGGTATTTCCCCGCAGATAGGCCCAAGTACAGTTGCATAGTAGTAATAGACAACCCAAAAGGCTACCAACAATATGGTGCCGATGTGGCTGCACCAGTGTTCAAAGAAATTGCAGATAAATTATACGCACAAGATTTAGACCTTCATGCCCCTGTTGACCTTACCCAGCGAAAGGTTCAAGAAAGTGTGTTTCCATTGGTGAAGGCAGGCAATCAAGAAGATTTGAAATATTTGTGCAACGAACTTTCAGTTTCGCATCACCATGGCAATTCCGATAACGAGTGGGTGGTAGCCTCGGCAAAGAACAATTCTATATTTTGGAAAAGTAAAAAAATGATTCAAGGCCTAGTACCCGATGTGTCGGGCATGAACCTCAAAGATGCGTTGTACATTCTTGAAAATTGCGGTTTAAACGTAAGGTTTGAAGGCAAAGGCAGAGTCGCCCAGCAGTCTATAATGGGCGGCAGTAGAATAATAAAAGGAAGTAAAATCTATATTCGATTGAACTAATGGCAATCTTAAAAGACCTACTATACAAAGTTTCGATAGAGTCTGTTGCGGGCAATACTGCTACAGAAATCAAAGAAATTGTTTTCGATTCTCGATTGGTAAATTCGGGCGATGTGTTTGTTGCTATCAATGGCACACAGGTGGATGGTCATGAATACATAGAACAAGTAATAACTAAAGGAGTAGTAGCGATAGTGTGCGAGAACTTGCCTGCGGCATTGCAACCAAACATTACCTACATACAAGTTCATAATTCTGCTCAAGCATTGGGCGTTATGGCTTCTAATTTCTACCAAAATCCATCTGCAAAGCTAAAGCTAGTAGGCGTGACGGGTACAAATGGCAAAACATCAACGGTAACTATTTTACAAAGGTTATTTATCAAATTAGGTTACCATGTAGGGCTTATTTCTACGGTGGAGAACAGAATCAATGAAGCGGTGTATCCCTCTACCCATACTACGCCAGACCCCATACAGCTCAATAAAATATTAGCAGATATGGTTGTTAAAAAATGCACCCATGCTTTTATGGAAGTGAGCTCTCATGCTGCCGTGCAGCAACGTATTGCAGGGCTACATTTTGCTGGAGGGGTGTTTACCAACATTACACACGACCACCTAGACTATCATAAAACATTTGACGAATATATTAGGGCAAAAAAATTATTTTTTGATGGATTACCTAGCGAAGCATTTTCGTTGGTAAATGTGGATGACAAGCGAGGCACGGTAATGCAGCAGAACACTAAGGCGAGCAAACATAGCTTTGCCCTAAAATCGCCAGCAGAATTTAAAGCGAAAATGAAATCCAATACTTTTCACGGGTTGGAATTGGAGATAGGCAATAAAGACATTTGGTTTAAGCAAATAGGTAGTTTCAATGCCTACAACCTACTAGGCGTATATGCTACAGCAGTATTGCTAGGCGAAGACAATGAAGAAGTATTGATGCAATTGTCAAATATCGAAACTGCAAAAGGTAGATTTGACCAAATAAGGTCTAGCACCGGCATAGTCGCTATTATAGACTATGCACACACGCCAGATGCTTTGCAAAATGTGCTTGATACCATAACCGATTTGCGTGAAGGAATAGAAAAAGTGATTACCGTAGTGGGCTGTGGTGGCAATAGAGATACTACCAAACGCCCAATCATGGCTGGTATTGCAGCAAAGCTAAGTGATAGAGTTATTCTCACCGCAGACAATCCTCGCAATGAAGTGCCAGAGGAAATTATTGCGGAAATGGAAAAAGGAGTCGCTATTACCCAAAAGAAAAAAGTACTGTCGATA
Organism: Cytophagales bacterium; assembly: GCA_013297765.1. Lineage (GTDB taxonomy): Bacteria > Bacteroidota > Bacteroidia > Cytophagales > Cytophagaceae > REBA01. The sequence goes on from JAAFID010000102.1 coordinate 7,229, forward strand.
GCAGATAGAAAAGAAGCCATCAAAACTGCCTGTACCCTTGCAAACCCAGGTGACATAATACTTGTGGCGGGTAAGGGGCATGAAGATTACCAAGAAATAAAAGGAGTAAAACATCATTTTGATGATAAAGAAACAGTATTAACTATTTTTCAACTATTAGGAATTTAATAAAAAAAGCATGAGACCAAGATTTAAGCCCGCAGTAATAGAGTCGCTAGACATCGTTCAAAAAACTTTTGATTTTTCACTAAGTCTAATCGAATTCTATATTTTTCTGATTAAAAACAATCAATTTGATTATTCGGAAAGATTGTTAAAAAGTGGTACAAACATTCGTGAAAACCTTGAGCAGTCGCTAAAGTCTAACAATAAACAAGATTTTATTTCTAAAATATCGTTGGCCTCTAAAGATGCTATGGAAACGAGATATTGGTTGAAAGAAATTCAAATGAAGTACATCGCCAGTGATGCTTGTGATGTATGCGTAGATCAAATCAATGAGATTATCACTGTACTGAACTATGTGATACAAAGAAACTGCGAGTCAGAGGTGAAGTTGAACATAGAATATTTGAATTAAAAAATGTTGCCAATAGAACAATACGGAAAAGCAGTTTTCATAAAATTTCAATAAAAAATTAGCCCAATATGTTTTACTACTTGTTTGAATACCTCGATAAACACTACGATTTGGTAGGGGCAGGCGTATTTCGTTTTATCTCTTTTCGTGCAGGGATGGCAATGTTTTTTTCTTTGCTCATTGCCTTATTGTTTGGCAGAAAACTGATAGATTATTTGCGGTATTTACAAGTTGGTGAAAGCATTCGTGACTTAGGCCTACAAGGGCAACTGGAAAAAAAAGGTACACCAACTATGGGCGGTTTGATGATTATTGGTTGCATTCTCATTCCTACGTTGTTGTTTGCCCGCATCGACAATGTGTACGTTGTCTTGATGGTGATTTGCACCGTATGGATGGGCTTGATAGGCTTTATGGACGACTACATTAAAGTATTTAAAAAGAACAAAGAAGGGCTGGAAGGTAAATTTAAAATTGTAGGTCAAGTAGGGCTGGGGCTAATCGTAGGTTTGGTTTTGTATTTTAATGAAAATGTAACTATACGAAAATATTTGACCAAAACCATCAGCACCGCTACGGCCGATGGTACCATTCAATCTTCCTTTCTCGATGAGCATTCTACAAAGACGACCATACCATTTTTTAAGGGTAATGAATTTGATTATTCCTTTCTCAATTTCATGGGCGACGATTACACCTGGATTATTTATGTTTTGGTGGTGATATTTATTGTGACAGCGGTGTCAAATGGTGCAAACATAACCGATGGAATTGATGGGTTGGCAGCTGGAACGTCTGCCATTATTGGCGTGGCTTTGGCGGTATTGGCCTATGTTTCGGGCAATGCAATTTTTGCCGATTATTTGAATATTATGTACATCCCAAACAGTGGCGAGGTGGTGATATTTTGTGCCGCATTTGTGGGTGCTTGTATTGGATTTTTGTGGTACAATTCTTATCCGGCCCAAGTATTTATGGGCGATACAGGCAGCCTTACCTTGGGTGGCCTTATCGCAGTAATAGCCTTGTGTGTACGCAAAGAGTTTTTGTTGGTAGTGCTATGTGGCATTTTCTTAGTTGAAAATCTATCCGTCATGATTCAGGTGGGGTACTTCAAATACACCAAGAAAAAATATGGCGAAGGTAGGCGTATCTTCTTGATGTCGCCCTTGCACCATCACTATCAAAAGAAAGGTTATCATGAAATTAAGATTGTTACTCGCTTTTGGATAGTGGGCATTTTGCTTGCGATACTTTCTTTGGCAACATTAAAATTGAGATAAAAATATTTAAAACTTAACTATTATAAATTATTAACCTATGTCAAAACTTATTTCCATACTGGGTGCAGGTGAAAGTGGGGTAGGTGCAGCCTTACTTGCAAAGGCAAAAGGATACAATGTGTTTGTATCTGACAAAGGAGAGATTTCTGAAAAGTATAAAAAAATATTGCTAGACAATAGCATTGATTTTGAAGAAGGCTTGCATAGTGAAGAGGTTATTTTGACATCTGTAGAAGTAGTTAAAAGCCCTGGTATTCCTGATAAGTTGCCTTTGGTGCAACAACTATTGAAAAAAAATATTCGTGTAATTTCGGAGATAGAATTTGCAAGCAAATTTTCACGAGCAAAGTTTATTGGTATTACGGGCAGCAATGGTAAGACGACCACAACGTTGCTTACCTATCATTTATTGAAAAAATTAGGTTTAAATGTGGGTCTTGCGGGCAATATTGGCGATAGTTTGGCCAAGCAGGTCATAGTAGATACTTATGATTATTATGTTTTAGAATTAAGTAGTTTTCAACTAGACGGTGTTTTTGATTTTCACCCGCACATAGCGATTTTGCTCAACATTACACCAGATCACCTAGACCGCTACGAGTACAATTTTCAAAATTATGTAAACGCTAAATTTAGAATTACAAAGCAACTTACAGCCAATGATTATTTCATTTATTGGAATGGTGACCCAATAGTTTCTGCGGAATTAGCAAACCGAAAATTACGGTGTACTATTTTGCCCGTGTCATTAGAAGCCAATAATGACAGTGTTGCTGTGGCAAATGGAAACAACATTGAACTTAAATACGGCATTAAAAATTCTAAATTAGACATACATCAACTTCCTATTAAAGGCACTCACAATATTATAAACTCAATGTGTGCAATGATGGTGGCTAAAATTTTAGGATTTGATGATAACCTGTATTTGCAAGCCATGCAGGATTTTAGAAATGCAGAACATCGGTTAGAATTTGTTGCCAAGATAAAAGGAGTGACCTACATCAACGACTCAAAAGCCACCAATGTAGATTCTGTTTTTTATGCTTTGGATAGCATGAAAGCCCCAGTAGTACTTATTGCAGGTGGGGTGGACAAGGGAAATGATTACACTCAAATAGAAAAATTAGTTGCAGAAAAGGTAAAAGCCATCGTGTGCATGGGAGTCGATAATGCCAAGCTTTTTGCAGCATTTGAAGGAAAAATAAAATTGATAGACACCCATTCTTTGGCGGATGCAATTAGTGCTGCAAATACTATTGCTGTTGATGGCGATGTGGTATTGCTTTCTCCAGCTTGTGCAAGTTTTGACTTATTTAAAAACTACGAAGACAGAGGCAGGCAGTTTAAGGATGCAATAAACAATTTGAACTTGTAAAATATTGACTATGGAAGTTGCAGCAAATTCATTTGGTAAATCGCTCAAGCCTTGGTTTGACAAGCATCTCAAGGGTGACCCTGTTATATGGGCTATTATTTTTGTGCTTTCGCTTATCAGTATTGCTGTGGTGTATAGTGCTACAGGTTCGTTGGCCTATAAAAAAATGGAAGGCAATACCGAGCATTATTTGATAAAGCATTCGATGCTTGTATTTCTTAGTCTAGGGTTCATGTGGTTGGCACATAAAGTAAATTATAAATACTTTTCTAGACTTAGTCGCCTTGGGTTATGGCTTTCAGTTCCTTTGCTATTAGTGGCATTTAAACTGGGTGCCAATATCAATGATGCCAATCGGTGGATAATAATCCCCATCATCAACCAATCATTTCAGCCATCTGATTTTGCCAAGCTTGCACTCATTACCAACCTTGCGAGTATGCTGGCAAAAAGGCAAAATAATATTGAAGACATCAAAGAATCCTTTATTCCTATTGTGATGTGGAGCGGCACTATTTGCGGGTTGATAGCCTTGTCAAACCTATCAACTGCCATGATTCTGTTTGCCACTTGTCTTTTGTTGATGTTTATTGGTCGTGTACCTGTCAAGTATTTGGGAATGCTTGTTATTGCAGGTGCATTGATAGGAACTCTTGCCTTGCTAGCTGGCCAAAGGTTAGGCACTGCGGTATCCAGGTTAGACAATTTCTTTAATTCTACAGAAGTGCCTTTTCAAGCAGAGCAATCCTACATTGCAATAGCAACGGGAGGAATTATAGGCAAAGGCCCTGGTAACAGTGATCAACGAAATTTCTTGCCACATTCTTATTCTGATTTTATTTACGCCATTATTATTGAAGAGTATGGTTTTATAGGTGGTATAGTAGTGTTGTTTCTTTATTTGGCATTGCTGTACAGAGCAATGATAGCAGTAATGAGAAGCAACAAAGCATTTGGTGGCTTACTGTCGGCAGGGTTAGCGTTTAGTTTAGTGATACAAGCTTTAATTAATATGGGCGTAGCCGTAGGTTTAGGACCCATTACAGGGCAACCACTGCCATTGTTAAGTATGGGAGGTACTTCATTATTATTTACAGGGCTTTCGCTAGGTGTAATTCTTAGTGTCAGTAGAGGCGATAGGGAAGACGAGGTTTAATTATTAAATAGATTCTGAAATATTATTGTACAAATAGCAATTCAAAATGATGCAACAAATCAAAGTAATTATTAGTGGTGGCGGTACTGGAGGGCATATTTACCCGGCTATTGCTATTGCCAATGCTTTGAAAGAAGCACATAGCAATGTAGATATTCTTTTTGTGGGTGCACTAGGTAGAATGGAAATGGAAAAGATACCAGCTGCAGGATATCGCATTATAGGGTTGCCTATTTCTGGGTTGCAAAGAAAACTATCATTATCCAATCTTGTATTTCCGTTTAAAATAATTGCCAGTATTCTAAAATCAAGAAAAATTATAAAAGATTTTAAGGCTGATATTGCCATAGGTGTTGGCGGATATGCAAGTTGGCCTTTGCTCTTTGCTGCCAATGTGTACGGTATTCCTACGCTTATTCAAGAGCAAAATGGATATGCTGGTATTGCCAATAAAAACCTTGCTAAAAATGCAAAATACATTTGTGTTGCCTACCCCAACATGGAACGATTTTTTCCTGCCGATAAAATCGTAGTAACTGGCAATCCTGTTCGCAGCGATATTATCAACTGCAATGCTAGGCGGGAAGAGGGTTATAGACACTTTCATTTAGACCCTAATAAGAAAACAATTGTGGTGATAGGAGGTAGTTTAGGGGCACGTACCATTAACGAATCTATTGGCAATAATCTTGAAGAACTGATTATACAAGGCGTGCAGGTAGTGTGGCAAACTG
>JAAFID010000103.1 GCA_013297765.1 Cytophagales bacterium
ATAGTTCCTGCAAAATTAAAATCGCTCTACAAAGCCAAAGATTACGGTCGTTACGCTCAAAACGGTACGGTGCCAGTATGCTTTATTTCTACCAACGACATTACAGGCGGAAACTCTGGCAGCCCTGTCATCAATGCGGATGGGCACTTAATAGGTACTGCTTTTGATGGCAACTGGGAAGCCATGAGTGGCGACATTGCTTACGAACCCACCTTGCAACGTACCATCAGCACCGATATTCGCTACATTTTATTTGTGATTGACAAATATGCTGGAGCTACCAATATTATTAATGAATTAAAAATAATTGAATAAGGATGTGTCTTAATCTAAGCCGCATTGATTGAAAAATAGAAATACAACATGACTGCCACTACCAACAATATTTTGCAAAAAAAATACGATTCAAAAACTTCAGAAGCCAAGTGGTATCAGCACTGGCTAGATAAAAAATACTTTGCCTCGAAACCAAATAAAGACAAAGTACCTTATACCATTGTGATTCCACCACCCAATGTTACTGGGGTGTTGCACATGGGTCACATGTTGAATAATACGATTCAAGACGTACTCATTCGCAAGGCTAGAATGGAAGGCAAAGAAGCTTGCTGGGTTCCTGGTACTGATCACGCATCTATAGCCACCGAAGCCAAGGTGGTAGCCATGTTGAAAGAAAAAGGTATTGATAAAAAATCGCTTTCCAGAGAGGATTTTTTGAAATATGCTTGGGAATGGAAAGAGAAATATGGAGGAATTATTCTCGACCAACTGAAAAAACTAGGTGCTTCTTGCGACTGGGATAGAACCAAATTCACGATGGATGCTTCGCTGTCTGAGGCAGTAATAGAAGTATTTGTAAACCTGTACCAACAAGGATTAATCTACAAAGGTTTCCGTATGGTAAACTGGGATCCTGCGGGCAAAACAGCGTTATCAGATGAAGAGGTAATTCACAAAGAAGTGAATTCTAAAATGTATTACATCAAATACAAATTGGTAAATAGTGAAGAATATATTTTAGTAGCCACCACACGCCCTGAAACTATTTTTGGCGATACAGCAGTTTGCCTAAACCCGCACGACGAGCGATACGCACATTTGCGAGGATCAAAGGTAATAGTGCCACTCATTAACAAAGAAGTACCTGTAATTTTTGACGATTATATAGACAAAGATTTTGGAACTGGAGCGTTGAAAGTAACGCCTGCACACGATATTAACGATTACAATTTGGGGCAAAAACACAAATTAGAAATGATTGATGTGTTTACCGAAGAGGGCAAAATGAACGAATCTGCAAAATTCTTTGTTGGTGAAGATAGATTTGTCGCCAGAAAGAAAACCGCCAAAGCCCTTGAAGAAGCTGGGCTGCTAGATAAAATTGAAGACATTAAAAACAATGTAGGTTTTTCGGAACGTACCGATGCCGTAGTAGAGCCACGCATATCGGCTCAATGGTTTGTGGATATGAAAAAATTTCTACACCAAAACCCTGAAGTATTGGCCTCGGTGATGGAAGATGATATTGCCATTTACCCACCAAAATTTAAAAATACCTACCGCCACTGGCTGGATAATATTAAAGACTGGTGCATTTCTCGCCAATTGTGGTGGGGGCAACAAATACCTGTTTGGTATTTACCTGATGGAAATTTTGTTGTTGCCAAAAATGAAGCTGATGCTTTGTTGTTAGCACAGCAAAAAGATGGCAAACTCACTTTGACCGATTTAAAGCAAGATGAAGATGTGCTAGACACTTGGTTTTCGTCGTGGCTATGGCCTATTTCAGTTTTTGACGGCTTCAAAAATCCAGAAAATGAAGACATCAAGTATTATTATCCCACAAATGATTTAGTCACTGCACCAGAGATATTGTTTTTCTGGGTAGCGAGAATGATCATGGCAGGCTACGAATTTAAAGGGCAAAAGCCATTTAAAAACGTTTACTTGACGGGCATAGTACGTGACAAGCAAGGCCGTAAAATGTCAAAATCACTTGGTAATTCGCCCGACCCACTTGAGTTGATAGAGAAACACGGTGCCGACGGTGTGCGTGTGGGTATGTTGCTTAGTTCGCCTGCTGGAAATGATTTGTTGTTTGATGAAAAACTGTGCGAACAAGGCAGAAATTTTACAAATAAAATATGGAATGCCCTGCGTCTTATCAAAGGTTGGGAAGTGGATGCTGCCTTAGATGGTAGCCACCATCAGGTAGCGATAGATTGGTTTGACGCTCGTTTTAACCAGACACTTTTGGAGGTAGAAGATGATTTCAAAAAATACCGTTTGTCAGAAGCCTTGCATACTATTTATAAATTGGTGTGGGATGATTTATGTTCTTGGTATTTGGAAATGGTAAAACCCGCCTACGAGCAGCCGATAGATGCTTACACTTACAATCAAACTATTCTGTTATTTGAAAAAGTTTTAAAATTGATACATCCTTTTATGCCCTTTATCTCTGAGGAATTGTGGCATGAAGTAAAAGAAAGAAAAGAAGGCGATTGTCTCATCATAGCTTCCTGGCCTGTTGCCAAGCCTGTCAACGCAGCAATGGTTGCACAAATGAATACAGCATTAGAAATAACAACCAACATTCGAAACATTAAAAATGCAAATAGATTAGCAAAGCATGAGGTGGTCAACTTATCTATTAAAACGGCAAATGAAAATCAATACCAACCTTATCTACCAGTGATACAGCGGCTGGCAATGGTGGGTGAAATTTTATTTGTAAACCAAAAAATAGAAAATAGCCAGACATTTGTCATTCATGCCGACGAGTTTTTTGTACCTCTGCAAATAGAAATAGATGTAGAAAAAGAACGTGCAAACATCTTGGCGGAAATTACCTATACCAAAGGGTTTTTAGATTCCGTAGAGAAAAAACTGGGCAATGAAAAATTCGTATCTAGTGCTCCACCAAAGGTGCTAGAGATGGAGCAAAAGAAAAAATCTGATGCTTTGGCAAAACTAAAAACATTAGAAGAAAGCTTAAAAAATCTATAAATACATCAATTATATTTTACAAAAAGTGTTATGAAACATTCTATACTTCTATTTTTTATTGTTTTCTTAGGTTTTGGTAGTGTTTGCCTAGCACAGAATCCTGAGCGCAGCAAGCAAATAAAAAAGCAACAAAAAAAACATGCCCACGACCACCACGATCCATACAAAATAGAGTGGCACGACAAAGACGATGATGGGGATGGTGTGCCTAACGGGAGAGATAAGTGCATACACACCCCAAAAGGTGAACCCGTAACTCCATTTGGTTGTCCTTTTGATTTGGATTTTGATGAGGTTTATGATTATGAAGATTCATGCAAAAACTTAGCAGGACCAAAAGAAAATCATGGCTGCCCATGGGGAGACAAAGACAACGATGGGTTCAAAGACAATGTTGACAAATGCCCAGACGTGGCAGGCATAGCCCGCTTTCATGGCTGCCCCGATACCGATGGTGATGGCTTGCAAGACAGCGAAGACCGTTGCCCCAAAGAGCGTGGCCCTGTTAATTTGCAAGGATGCCCACCAGCATTTATAGATACAGACAAAGATGGTACTGACGACTATACCGACCTATGCCCTACTGTGCCTGGTCCCAAAGCCAATCGTGGTTGCCCAGAAATTAAACCCGACGTAAAAACTATAGTGCAAAAAGCATTTGACAATTTGTTATTTGAAACCAATTCCGATGTCATAGTAAGCTCTTCTTATCCTTCGCTAAATGAATTAGCCACCTTGCTGGTAAATACTCCCAAAGCCCGCCTACATCTTGATGGGCACACCGACAACGTTGGCGAAGACCATTTTAATATGGATTTATCGCACCGTAGGGCAGAATCTGTGAAAAGATATTTGCAATCTAAAAATGCTCAAAATATGATTACTACTGATGGATTTGGCGAGACGAAACCTGTTGCGACCAACGATACCGAAGAGGGGAGACATAAGAACAGAAGAGTAGAAATGCATTTAATAAACCAATAAATAAGTTTTGTTTCAGCAGTTTTTTGTTTCGATAAATCTCGCATGAAATTCCCTTTAAAATCAATTATCTATGAACAAACAAGACATTGAGCAGTGGTTTCAATCGCTGCAAGACAGTATTTGCAAGACGATAGAAGAGGTCGATGGCAAAGCAAAATTTGAAGAAGATAGCTGGGTACGCCCTGAAGGTGGCGGTGGCAGGTCTAGAATAATTCGCAATGGAAATATTTTAGAAAAAGCTGGGGTCAATTATTCCGCAGTCCATGGCCCCACACCCGACAATATTTTAAAAGCATTAAAACTGGATAAAGCCGATTTTTATGCTACAGGTGTATCGATTGTAATGCACCCTGTAAGCCCTATGGTTCCTATCATTCACATGAATACCCGTTATTTTGAAATGAGCAATGGAGTATATTGGTTTGGTGGAGGAATAGACCTTACCCCCCATTATATAAATGACGAAGATGCCAGATATTTTCACCAGCAATTAAAATCAGTTTGTGATAGACACGATATGGGTTATTATCCCAGATTTAAAACCTGGGCCGACGATTATTTTTATATCAAACACCGCCATGAAACCAGAGGTATTGGGGGAATATTTTTTGACCGATTAACTGAAAATGAGAATACCACTAAAGAGCAACTATTTGATTTTGTAAAAGATGTAGGAAGTATTTTTGCACCCACCTATGCCTATCTTTTGAACAAAAACAAAAATTTGCCATACAGTGAAAAAGAGCAAAACTGGCAGGCCGTTCGTCGCAGCAGATATGTAGAGTTTAATCTTGTTTATGATAAAGGTACAAAGTTTGGTCTAGATACCGACGGTCGCACAGAATCAATTTTGATGAGTATGCCCCCCATGGCCAAGTGGGAATACAACTATCAACCTGATTTGGGTAGTTTAGAGGAATTAACTTTGCAAAAACTGGTAAAGGGAATTGATTGGGTAGGTACAAGTACAAGTTTCGAAGTGTAGTCAAAGTTTAAAACAATAATAGATAGTCACAAATTAATCCTCGGACAATTATTAAAATTTCTTCGCAACATTATTTGCGAATATAAATCATAAAAAAAGCCTTAGTCTCAGACTAAGGCTTTTATAAGCAGAGAGAGAGGGATTCGAACCCCCGGAACCTTGCGGTTCAACGGTTTTCAAGACCGCCGCATTCGACCGCTCTGCCATCTCTCTAAATATTGGAATGCAAAAGTAGGGATTATTTTCAAACAGCCAAATTTTTATAGTTTTTATTATTATCATTTTCTCAATTTTCTCAATTTTAAAAAGAAATGCTCAAGCATATTTCTTTTTAAAATACATTGTTTAAATTTTTAATAATTTTAGCCAATCATTGCCAAAAAAAATATTGGCTGTGTGTAAATACTACTTCTAAAATCATACCTTTGCCTTTTAGTAAATACGTTTTTTATGGCTTCGGCTAAACACATATTCGTTACGGGAGGCGTTACATCGTCCTTAGGCAAGGGAATCATATCTTCATCATTGGGCAAGTTGCTACAAGCAAGAGGATTTTCCGTTGCCATTCAAAAATTTGATCCATATATAAACATCGACCCAGGCACGCTGAACCCCTATGAACATGGGGAATGTTACGTGACCGACGATGGTGCGGAAACAGATTTGGACTTGGGCCATTACGAAAGGTTTTTAAATGTGCCTACCTCACAGGCCAATAATATTACCACGGGGCGTATCTATTTCAACGTTATCACCAAAGAGCGTGAAGGTGCTTTTCTAGGCAAAACGGTGCAGGTAGTACCGCACATCACCGATGAAATAAAAAGAAATTGCCTATTGCTTGATCAAACAGGTAAATACGACATAGTAATAACAGAGATTGGCGGTTGTGTAGGCGATATAGAGGCATTGCCGTTCTTGGAAGCTGTAAGGCAGTTGCGTTGGGAACTAGGCCCTACTGAAACGTTGGTGATTCACCTTACTTTGTTGCCATACTTAAATTCTGCAAAAGAACTAAAAACAAAACCAACCCAACATTCTGTAAAGCAACTTTCTGAAGCAGGCATAAGCCCCGATATACTAGTATGCCGCACTGAACATCATATCCCAGTGGATATGCGGAAAAAAATAGCACTGTTTTGCAATGTAAATGTAAATTCGGTAATAGAGTCAATAGACGCCGAAACCATATACGACGTGCCTTTGCTCATGAAAAAAGAGAAATTGGATGAGCGTGTGCTGAGCAAATTAAAACTTGCCCATAAAACAGAACCCAATATAGAATCTTGGAAAGAATTTTTGGGCAAACTGAAAAATCCTACCAGCGAAGTAACCGTAGGGCTGGTAGGCAAATATGTAGAATTGCCCGATGCCTATAAATCTATTGTAGAATCATTTGTACATGCAGGTGCGGTCAATGAATGTAAGGTAAAAATAGAATGGATACATTCTGAAAAATTATCCAAAGAAAATGTAACGCAAATTTTAGGAAATTTAGATGCCATATTGGTTGCTCCTGGGTTTGGCGAGCGTGGATTTGAAGGCAAACTAGATGCAGTTCAATTTGCTAGGGTAAATAAAATACCCTTTTTTGGTATTTGTTTAGGAATGCAGTGTGCTGTGGTAGAATTTGCCCGCAACGTACTGGGACTTAAAAACGCTGCATCGGTAGAGATGAACAAAGATACGCCACACCCAGTGATAGACTTAATGGAATCGCAAAAAGATGTAACTCTAAAAGGCGGCACCATGCGATTAGGTGCATACGCTTGCGATTTGCAGAAAGGCTCTAAGGCATACGCTATCTATGGAAAAGCCAAAATTAAAGAACGCCATAGACACCGTTACGAATTTAACAGCAAATATTTAGCACAATTTGAGAAAGCTGGTATGATGGCATCAGGTATCAATCCAGATACTAAATTGGTGGAAATCATCGAGCTTAAAGACCATCCACATTTTATAGGTGCACAGTTTCACCCCGAGCTAAAAAGCACAGTACTGGCACCGCATCCACTTTTTGTTGATTTTGTAAAAGCAGCCATCCTTTATTCAAAAAATAGAAAATAATTTCGAGCACATCATCACTCATGGAACGTAATCAAGTAACAGGAATAATATTGATAACCCTTTTAATGTTGGGTTATTTCATGTACGTAGGCAACAAAGAACCACAAGCAGTACCTGCAGGCAAAGACACTACAACTACACTTAGCACTAAGCCACAAACTATTGCACCCAAAGAGGCAGCAGCAATTGGCAGCGATTCTAGCATCAGCGAAGAAAATAAATCAAAATTTGGTGCACTTGCCGTTGCAGCTTTGGGTGAAGAGAAAGAAGTAACATTTGAAAACAATCAAATAAAAGTTTACTGCTCAACCAAAGGTGGTGTGGTGAAAAAAGTATTGTTAAAAAAATATTTAACTTCTGACAAAAAGCCACTTTATCTATTCAATGAAACTAACAATAGTCTTTCATTGTCGGCTATTGTAGGGGGTAAACCAGTTGATTTATATGCCTTATATTACACACCTACTATTGAAAAATTAGGAGACAGTACTGTTATTAAATTCAAACTTCAAGTAGGCGAAAATCAATTTATACAACACACTTATAGTTTAGGCAAATCAGGCTATACTGTTGCTTACAATGCTACCATTGCTGGATTAGGAAATGTTATTGAAGACAAACCTTTGGTACTTGACTGGATTCAAAATTTGCCACACACAGAAAACGATGATGTGCAAAGCAGAGACCGTTCTACCATTAATTATTACACGGTAGCAGAAGAGTTTAATAATCTTACCGAAGCTTCAAAATCTACCGAAGAGGAAGTGTTAAATGAACCGTTGAAATGGATTTCTTTAAAGCAAAAATTTTTCAATTGCGGATTTATTGCGACAAATACAAATGTGATAACCAAAGCCATCATTACCGCTACACCTTCCCTTGATACCAATGGAGTAAAATTGCTACAAGCTAGATTAACGCTACCTGTTGCAGATTTTAAATCTGGCAAGGGAGATTATAAATTCTACTTTGGCCCTACTAAAGCAGATGATTTGAAAAACGTAACTGAAGGATACCATAAAAATTTATATCTAGGCTACCCCGTCATTCGTGAGTTCAACAGATATGTGGTCATGCCTTTATTTGATTTTCTTCAAAAGTTTATTACCAATTATGGAATCATCATTATCATTTTAGGGATTTTAGTAAAAATACTTTTGTTGCCGCTTTCTTTTAAGTCGCAAGTATCCATGGCTAAAATGAGGGTAATGAAGCCAGAGCTTGACGAATTGAAAGAGCAATTTCCTGACGATTTGCAAAAACAACAAAGTGAACAAATGAAATTGTACCAAAAAGTGGGCATCAATCCACTGAGCGGTTGTGTGCCAGTGTTGCTTTCTATGCCAGTATTGTTAGCGATGTTCAGTTTTTTTCCAAATGCAATTGAATTAAGACAACAAGGATTTTTATGGGCAGCCGATTTATCGACTTATGATGCTCCATTTCACTTGCCATTCACCATTCCATTTTATGGGTCGCACGTAAGTATTTTTACCTTATTGATGACTTTATCTACCTTGGCACTCACCTTTTTCAATAATCAGATGACTACCGCCCAAGGACCTATGAAATCAGTTTCCTACATTATGCCAGTGGTATTTATGTTTGTATTAAATTCATTTCCAGCAGGGCTAAGTTTCTACTATTTGGTAAGTAATATACTGTCTATTGCACAGCAAAAACTGATGCAACAATTTGTAGATGAAGATAAAATAAAACAGCAATTAGAAGATAATAGAAAGAAACATGCCACAGGTCAAACAGGCACAAAATCGAAATGGATGCAGCGAGTAGAGGAAGCTATGAAAACAAGAGACGAGCAATTGAAAAATCAGAAGAAAAAATAAAATATATTTTTATAAAAATAAGTAGCAAGAAAATCCTCTAACTTAGAGGATTTTCTTATTTTTACCAATTAAAATATTTTTCAGTACAATTTATCTAAAAAAACATGATAAAAAATATTCTTTTAGCTATTATCGCTATGTTATTGTTGCAAAACTGCACCACTTTGAACCAAATGGCTATACAATGGAGATACCGCAATGATTATAAATTGCCAATTCCCATTAAACCTCAAGTAAGTGAGCAATCTATGGTAGCATCTACCCATATAACAATTGAAAATAAAAAAAAGCTACTGCCCAATATTGCCAATACTCCTACAGTATCTTCTCTTTCAAACACACCGTCAATAAATAGTGAAAGACGATGGATAATGGCAAAATTAGAAAATAAAACTAAAAAAATCAGAATTCCAGTATTGCAATCTATTGCCATAGATACTCCACCGCCCAATAAATATTATAATAATTACTATTCAAGTACCAATGAAAAACGAATTCAAAGACATGCCAAAAGAGGGTATATGTTTGGCTTTTTAAGTTTTATACCTTATGGTGGGCTCGTATTAAGTTTTTTTGCTATTATCAATGGAGCTATAGGGCTTTATAAAATAAATCAAGAGCCAGAACTGTATCGTGGGCGAGGCTTTGCAATAGCAGGTATAGGTATGGGGGTATTGGTACTCAGCTTATATGCTTTGTTGATTTTTTTGATTTTAATGTCCATAGATAGCAACGGAACTGGGTTTATTTGATGAATTAAAATGAATTTTTAATTATTTAGTGTTATCCTTATATATAATGAAAAATATCATTTCACTTTCCTTTATAATGAGCAGTTTTTGTAGCTATGTGCAAGGACAAATTACGCCAACCGAATTCACAAGCACCATTGCTATAGAACAGCCCATTACAGCAAGCGAGGTGCAACTACAACTTAGTGCTAACGTGTTTTTGGAAGGGGCATACAATATGGATGGAACCATGCATACCAAGCTGTTAGAATCAAATTTGTTAGATACATTCAAATACAATCCTCTAGTTCCTTTTGTGTATTTTGGCAATAGCAGACTGTATAAGATGTCAAATGGATTTAGTGTACCTAGTAATGCAGTAGATGTAATCAAATTTCAACTACGTATAGTGCAGCCGCCATATACAGTAGTAGATTCAGCCTATGCTTGGTTGCTAAAAGATGGTCAAATTAGAGATTATATAACAGGTACAAAAAATGCCATTACTTTTTATCAAGCTCCTGAAGGTAACTATTATGTAGAGGTTCGTCACAGAAATCATTTACCTATAGTAAGCCGTAATGCTTATTATTTTAAAAATTTAATTACAACGAATATAAACTTTACTAATCCCAAATTGCTGATGGGTGACATCAATTCTTATAAAATATTAAAGCCAGTTGTGGCTGTTATGGTTGCTGGAGATGTAGCAAAAACAAATAATATTAGAGAGACTAACGCAAAAGATGTATTTTTTATGTTAAAATCAATAAATGATATTGCGAGCACCAAAAAGATATACCATGTTGCAGATGGAAATATGGACGGTTTTGTAGATATTAAAGACAAACAATTGGTAGAGATGAACGATTCAAAATTGTACTTTTTCCCCTTGGAAGGTGAATAGGAAATTGAGTGGCATCATTCTTTGTTTGTAACTAAGTTACAATTTAAGTATAGAGGTAATATATGAACTGCATTGCCACCGTTTGACCAAATATTTTTTTGTATTATTGTAGTAATTGCATCGCTATACAGCAACATGTTGCTGCATAAAACCAAATATACTAATGAGATTAATTTTTAAAAATAACGGAATAGCTATCATTGTGTTTTTTACGCTTTCGTTTATACTATTTAAATCCAACGCATGGATCAGCACTTATAGTACCCACAGCCTACAACCCACAGACATAGTACGAGTAGAAGCTACTACTGTTGGCACCATGACCCTAAGAGCTTTATATAAAAAAGACTCAATATACATTAGGTACTATGTAAGAAAAGAAAACATTAGCACTGGTTACGGCTTGGGAAATTCTAATTTGGTCATTCGTTTAGATAGTTCAGTTTTCGCTATCGACAAAGCCAAAATAACCAAAAGAAGTGCTTGGGATGCAAAATGGAATCCATTAGACTACGAGCCACTGACTGTGAATTTTAATAACACTTCGCAGGTAGTGAGTTTAAATATAAATCAAAGAAGATTGTTGGGTTTTGGGGTAGTACCGCCAACTACCGATTCATTGATTGCTGAAGTAGTAGTACCCGTTAAAAAATGCGTTACCAACTATTCTATTCGTTGGTCTCGCTTAAATCCTAGAGGCGATGTGCAAAATTATCAGGGCATAAGTGTGTACGACGATATCAATTTTGTAGATCCCCAGCCCATCTCTGTATGTCCATGTGATGCTTCCTTTAAGGGACTAGAGCCTACCTATTGCACCTCTAGTTTTTTATCAAAATTGGAACCTTTAGTGCCAGGTGGAAAATTTAAAGGCAATGGTGTTAAATTTGGAAGCGGTATATGGTATTTCAATGCCTTTGAAGCTGGTCCTGGCACGCACACTATTGAATATATATTGCCATGTGGCGATACCACGAGCAAAAATGTAGTAGTAGAGCCAGCACCTTGCCAATCGTTGAGTGGCCAAAATGCTACCTTGGGTTATGTTACTGTACCAAATCCTCAGGGAATATTTACCAATTGCTTAGGAGAAATATATACCACCAGTTTGGCAAACCATTCTATTATTAAAATTGACACTTTTGCCAATACACAAACAATTACAGGAGGAGGAATAGGCTATCAAGATGGCACTTTAGCACAAGCCTTATTTTCTGACCCAGCAGGTCTAGTAGTGAGTAGCACTGGTGTTATTTATGTTGCCGATAGCAGAAATCAAGTGATTCGTAAAATAGATGTTGCTAATAACCAAGTAACCACTTTGGTTGGGTTACAAGGCTCTTTATTTGGAACTGCTAATGATGACGGTATCGGTGCTGGAGCAAAATTTTCTCAAAAAATTATAGGAATTACATTAGACCAATCGCAAACCAATCTATACATTACAGAAAGTAGTAGTGGAGTAGGCAGTATTAATAAATATATTTTTAGGATTAGGCGTATAAATATTGCTACACGCACAGTGACAACTATTGCAGGTGGTGCATACCCAAGTCCTGTTTCTCCCGACATGGATAACCCAAATGGATTATCTGCTGTATTTAAAAGTTTATCGCACTTAAGTGTCGATGCCAATTTTCTTTATGTATCTGACCCAATTGCTAAAAAAATAAAAAAGGTAAGTCTAGTTTCACCTTATTCTGTAACAACTATTCTGGCTACAGGTCTGGACAAACCCGTAACAGCATCTGTAGGCCCTAATGGGGTAATT
>JAAFID010000104.1 GCA_013297765.1 Cytophagales bacterium
GCTCGTCACATCCTGGGGCTGGAGAAGGTCCCAAGGGTTCGGCTGTTCGCCGATTAAAGTGGCACGCGAGCTGGGTTCAGAACGTCGTGAGACAGTTCGGTCCCTATCTGTTGTGGGCGTAGGAAGTTTGAGAGGGCCTGATCTTAGTACGAGAGGACCGGATTGGACCAACCTCTGGTATGTCTGTTGTGCCGCCAGGTGCAGCGCAGAGTAGCCACGTTGGGTCGAGATAAGCGCTGAAAGCATCTAAGTGCGAAACTCACCTCAAGATGAGACTTCCTTACAAGGGCCGTTAGAGACGATGACGTTGATAGGCTGCAGGTGTAAAGACAGTAATGTCAAAGCTGAGCAGTACTAATAACCCGATTAAACTTTCTTAACTATGCCTTGTTTCCCCTTATTTTATTCTCTTCCCTCATTATGTTAAACCTATTAGCAGATAAAAGAAATACGTAAAACGTGAAAACGTAAAACCTATAACTTTACAAGCTACACCTTAATGGTGGTTATAGCGCAGGTGATCACCTCTTCCCATCCCGAACAGAGAAGTTAAGCCCTGTAGCGCCAATGGTACTGCGATAAAACGTGGGAGAGTAGGTAGCCGCCAACCTTATTTTATTACCGCACCAAGGGAGTGCAAAATCAACAAAATCAAAAGCCTAATCCATAAGATTAGGCTTTTTTTTGCCCAAAAATGTTCTATGTTTTTGGGATGATTTCGAATAGAAAATCCACTACAATTGCATTTTACCGACATTTCCCCTCTCTATTGCCCCAGAAAACAACAAACAAACTACCCCATAACCACCATCTTTTTTTATTTATCCATAGACAAATAAAGTTTACAGAAAACGGTTTCAGTAAACTTTATTCAATGCTTGTCAGACATCATTTCTAGAGGATTTTATCAACCATTTTTGACCATTATGTCAAAATAAACTATTTATTTTTATTCTTCAATTAAGGAGTGATATGATGAAATAATATTATATCATCAGTCATATACCTTTTTAAATATTTTTACACCCAAATTGAGATTCAAGCAACAAGCATTCTTCCTGAGGCAATATCCCGTTCGAACAATTGGCTTTGGTAAGACTTGCCGCAGCGGCACACACGCCCAGTTTCAGGCACTTTTCTATAGCCCAATCTTCATGCAGACCATATAGAACACCTGCTGCAAAGGCATCGCCAGCACCTACAGCACTTACAATATAGTCGTTGGGCAAATTTAAGCTGCCTTGTTTTGCAAACTTACCAGTCACATTTGTTGCAATTGCCCCCTGAGGAAAATGCAAGATCACCCAATGTTTAACACCCAATGCCAGTAAAGCACTACAAGCTTTTTTGCAGTTTTCTATATCTATTTTTCCATCGGTAGTGGTGGCAATATGGGTTATTTTTTCAGCTTCAAATTCGTTGATAAAAAGCACGTCTATATAGGGTAAACTAGGGGCAACCACTTCTTTAAAGCGGTTGCTATTTTCGCTTACCATATCGGTAGAGGTAATAAAACCAAAGGCTTGTGCTTGTTTGAAAACTTGGGCAGCTTTAGTAGAATTATTTTCTACTGCATCAAGCTTGTCTAGCAACATCAAATAGCCTAGGTGAAATATTTTGGCAGAAGAGGTTGTCAAATCAATATGCTCTGTGTCTAGCATTGCATTGGCACCACGTTGGTGAAAAAAAGTGCGCTTACCATCGCTTGCTACCGACATTACATCGGTGTATGAGGTGGGTGCTTGATGAGTAGTTTGCAATTTTTCAGTAGCAATTTGATGTGCTTTGCAATCGGCTATGATGGCCTTTCCTCGCTCGTCGTTGCCTACCAAACCAATAGCTTCAAGAGGAAACGGGGCTTGCAATTTGGATAAATCTTTCAGCACATTGTACGGCGAGCCACCATTACTTACCGACTCACTAAGTATGTTGGCAAGCGATTCTTGTGCTGGAAATACGTCTAATATTTTTACGATATCTGTAATCCAGTTTCCTGCAGCTATTATTCCTTTTCTTTGCATGGGTTATTGTTATTTATCGCTTACCAATTTTACTACTGCTGCTTCGTCTTCTATTATTTCTGGGTATCTGCCTATATCTGAATTTACAAAAAAATTATCGTTTAGGTCGTCGTTGGCAGTAGATACTTCGCCTATCATGCATTCGGTACTTGATGGCCAAAACGCATGCCATACATAAGGTTCTATAGTAATACGCTCTCCTGCATTAACTTTCACTATATCGCCAGAATTAATAGTGATAAGTTTACCATTTTTTTTAAAACTCAAAACACCATTATTTTCAGGCGTTGCAGCAGGTTTCCATAGCTGAATTTCCAAAGCACCTGTACGGCAGATAATGTCTTCCTTTTTCTTTTTGTGATAATGGTGCGGTGTCATCTGGTTTTGTGTGGCGTACATCAACTTTTCGCAGTACTCTACCTCTTCACACAGATTTACCAAAACCAAACCTTGAGTTGCAAAAGTGCCAAGGCCAAAATCTGTCACATCCCACAACGGTTGGGGCGGCAGCACCCAACCGTTGTTTGCAAAATACTGTTTAGCACTGTGCAATGCTTTATTTATTTCTGATCTTTTCATTGATAAAAGTTGATAAATATGTAGGATACAATTTAGAAAAATACTACAAACTAACTGCTACAACTGACTTTTGAGCATGCGACTGCAACGCAGCATCAAATAGTTTATGACTCATTACAGCTTCTTCTGGTGTGGCACAACCAAATCTACCATCTAAGAAACCATCTCTTTCGGCTACATAAGCAGCAAGCATTTGTTGAAAACAATCGGGAAAGCCAGTTTCAAATATCCCGCCTGTAATGGTTGCAAATGGGCCATTGAAACCAAGGTCTGTCTTAGTCCAAGTTTGTTCTTTGCCACGCTGAAAAGTCCACAATGTTTTAGGTTCTTTGGTGCTGTATTTTACCCCGCCATCAGTACCTAATATTTCTATAAACCAAGTGTTGGTTTCGGTAGGTGCCATACGCTTCATCTCTATAGTCATGGGTACAGTAAGCCCTTGGTGTACTATATCGCAATGCAATGTAGCATTGTCCCAAGTGTCGCAAGGGGCTACACCACCTTTGCCATCTGGGCGTTCGGTATATATCTTCTGCAATTGGGCATAGACATTGGTAGGCTTCAAGCCTAGTCTAAATGGCACGTGTACAGCATGCATTCCTAGGTCGCCCATAACGCCTATGTTGCCACAAAACTGCGATTGTCTTTTCCAATTAATGGGCTTAGTTGGGTCTAGGTCACTACTGTGGTGAAATCCTGATTTTATTTGTACCAGTTTGCCAAATTTTCCTTCATTAAATGCTGTAATGACACGCTGCACGCCTGGTAAAAATGGAAATTCAGAACTACAACGCACAAAACGGTTGGTTGCCTTAGCCACTACAGCAATTTCTGTTGCAGCAGCTAAATCTATTCCAAATGGTTTTTCGGCCAGCAAATCTTTGCCTCCTCTTAACACATCGGTGTACAATGCCAAATGCAGGTTGTGTGGTACGGCAACATATACTACATCTACATCGGGATTAGCGATAATTTCTTTATGATTTTGAGTCAGCATTTTTACTGTGGGTACTTGAGCATACCATTTCAAAATATCAGCATTAAGGTCGCATACCGCTACCAATTCTAGCTGCGAATCGAAATTGTTCAACACAAACCAACGTCCCATAGCACTTGCTGCCTCCTTGCCCATCAGCCCGCCGCCAATGATTGCCAATTTTACTTTTTTCATAAAAGGGTATTTTTTTGTTTAGTGAAATCTAGTATGTTTTTATTCCAATGAGATAATTTAGAGTATGCTACAATCCTTTGTTTATAGGCATGAAGCACACTAATATTATTAGAAAGAAGAAACAATCAACTTGTCTATACAAGTTTAGGAATTCAAATATACACAATGATTGATTTTATAAAACATTGTACAAAAAAAATATTATAATATATTTTTACATGAAATGGTAATAATCCCGCCTAGAGCATATATTGTTAGTTTGCTACTCTACAACTATATTTTACTCGCCGTAGGATAAAAAGCAAAATAGAAAAATTTATAATCTACAAATCAGTGCCGTTCTATCGAAAAAAAAATGAAAAAGCTATGCTTAAAGAAATTAATTGATAAATTTTACTTACTATTTATACCCCAAAATGAAATGTTCACGTACAATAGTTCCTGAACAGATTTAGCTTATCCAGTGTACTATGTATCATCATTGCAAAATAATATTTGTAAGTATTGTCATTTGTATTTTTACATTCACCAAAACTTATAGCCAAATAGTACTACCCAAACTGATTGCCGATAACATGATTTTACAAAGAGATACGCCCTTGAAAATTTGGGGCTGGGCTACTCCCCAAGAAAAAATCACATTGATATTTAAAAATAAAAAGTACAGCACTATTGCAGCTACCGACAGCAGTTGGCAAATACCTTTGCCGCCACAGCCTTTACAATCTTCACAGACTATTACCATAATTGGCAAAAACACCATCACCATTCGCAATATTTTATTTGGCGATGTGTGGGTATGCAGCGGTCAATCAAACATGGCATACACTCTAGAAGATTGCGGCATATACGAAGAAGAAATAAATAACACAAATAATGACAACATTCGCATCATTGAAATAACAAAATCAACTGCTACCGCAATTGCAGAAAAGTTTGAAACTGGAAGTTGGCAAATAGCAAATAAAGAAAACTTAAAAAAAGTAACCGCTACGGGCTATTTTTTTGCAAAATATTTGAATCAGAAACAGCAAGTACCCATTGGTATCATCAATAGCAGTTGGGGTGGCACCTCTATCGAATACTGGATGTCGGCAACCGCCATGTCTCGTTTTCCCAATATTATTTCTAAATACCACCATCAAGACACCTTACTACAAGGGCAAGATGTGACCAACTATCGTAACCAACGCATAGCAGAATGGGTAGAGGAGGCCACCCTTAACGACCTAGGCGAGTATGAAAAATGGCATACAGATACGATAAAAACAAAAAATTGGAAAGTAATGCACCTACCCACCCACTGGGAAAAGAAAGGGCTGCACGATAGAGACGGCATTGTTTGGTTTCAGAAAAAAATAGACATTCCCCCATCTTGGTTAGGCAAAAATATGACCTTACATTTTGATGCGATAGACGACCTAGACCACCTATGGTTAAATGGTAAGCCGGTGGGAACTACTGATGGTTTTGATAAAGTAAGAAACTATCAAATACCAGCACAAAATTGGCGACAAAAGGACAATGTAATTACACTACGTGTGCTAGATTATGGAGGCAATGGCGGTATATATGGCCAAGATATGTATGTACAATGTGGGGCAGAAAAAATAAACCTTTCGGGCAATTGGAAATACAAAACGGGCTATCACCTAAGCGAACAAAAAAGTTATATTGCCGCCGACTATGCCTGGTCGAAACTATGGAAACCATCTTCAATATTTAATGCCATGATAGCACCATTAAAAAACTATGCTATCAAGGGTGCAGTGTGGTATCAAGGAGAATCTAATACCGAAAATACAGCAGATGCCAAACAATATGAAGCCATGCTGAAGGGAATGATTGCAGACTGGAGAATGAATTGGCATGCCGATAATCTACCTTTTGTAATAGCCCAGTTGCCAAACTATGGCATAGCCGATTCAAAGCCATCAGAAAGCAATTGGGCGGTGGTAAGGCAAGCCCAGTTGGCCGCCACCCACCTAAGTGGTGTAGCAACTTCGGTAAACCTTGACCTAGGCGAGGCAAACAATATTCACCCAAGAAACAAAGCAGATATAGGCTATAGATTGGCTTTGGCAGCAACCCAAATTGCCTATCCTCATGCATTTGATTTTACTGGACTATCGCCTTACTATGAAAGCTATGCAATAGAAGTAAATCGTATAAAAATAAAATTCAGAAACTATGCAAAAGGTCTTGTAGCAAACGACAAATACGGCTATTTGAAAGGTTTTGAAATAGCTGGCGAAGATGGCATATACCATTGGGCAAAGGCACGTATAGTCAATGCATTTTCAATAATTGTAACTTGCGATGAGGTAGAAAAGCCGACTAAAGTAAGATATGCCTGGGCCGATAATCCAGAAGATGCAAACCTATACAATAGCGAGGGGCTACCCGCATCGCCCTTTGAAACAGATGTGGTGGAATAATAATAAGTAAAGAAACTTTTCAGAGGCTATAGTTGAAACTGATAATTTAAAACACTATTTTGTATAGCAAGTATATAAAAATTATTCTTTCATATTCAGAAAGTATTCAGAAATTAATTGCTACTTAAAAGCAATATTTTTAGTAAGGTATGGTAAGAAATAAATTGTTGCCAACGGTACAATTATATTATTTTATTAATCTCTAGAGTAAGACGGAAACACAAGTGAAAGAACCGAATGGAAAAGTAAATTTTTAAATCTATGAAAAAATTAAAAATATTAATGATTGGCTGGGAGTTTCCGCCTATCATCAATGGTGGCTTAGGCGTTGCTTGTTTAGGAATTTCTAGAGCATTATCTTCAATGGTAGATTTGTCTATGATTTTACCAAAAACAGATCTTAATTTTACCCTAAAAAATGTTAATATAATAGGCCTAAATAACGTAGATCTTGCGAGCCTAAATACCCAGATTAACGACAACCCATACCAAAATTTTTCTACCTCTATCCACCAATCCGACATTCCCCTTAGCCCATACCCCAGTGCCTCGCCACAAGGAATCGGTAACATTTTAGAACAGAAAAAGTTAAAAACAATCTCGCCACCATCTTCAACCAATCCCTTTCAGGTCGATGATTTGTATGGCGATGATATTCTTTTGCGAATTCAACAATTTGCAGCATATACTGCAGAGGTGGCCGCCAGTATGAAGTTTGACATTATTCACTGTCACGATTGGATGACTTTTCCCGCTGCCATGCTTGTACAAGAGCAATCTAAAAAACCATTGGTAGTGCATATTCATTCTCTAGAGTATGATCGTTCTGGTCCCGATAGTAAAAGTTGGGTTTTTGAGATAGAAAAAGAAGCCATGAGCAAAGCCAATATCGTAGTTCCCGTTAGTAACTATACTGGTAGCATAGCTAGGGAATACTATGAGATAGACTCCTCTAAAATATTCCCTGTACACAACGGTGCCGATGTGGTAGAAGTATATAAAGAGCGCAAAGAATTTCCCGAAAAATTGATTTTATTTCTTGGGCGAGTTACCGGGCAAAAAGGACCTCAGTACTTTTTAGATATTGCCTCCAAAGTGCTACAGCACGCACCAAATGTAAGATTTGTGATGGCTGGCACAGGTGATCAATTGAGAGAGTTAATAGAAAATGGAGCATACAAAAACATTGGTACCAAATTTCACTTTACAGGTTTTTTAACCAAAGAAAAAGTTCACAAATTGCTTTCAATGACAGATGTCTATTGCATGCCATCCGTTTCCGAACCATTTGGGCTGTCTGCATTAGAGGCTGCCCAGTTTGGCATACCATGCGTAATCTCTAAACAATCTGGCGTATCAGAGGTGTTATTTGGTGCTCTTAAAGCAGATTTTTGGGATATTGACAAAATGGCCAGTCATATCATTACTTTATTACAAAACAACTCATTGAAAGATGCGATAGTCAAAGATGCCTTCAACGATTTAAAAAATTGTACTTGGGAAAAAGCCGCAGAGAAAATAATGAATCTATACAAAAAGATTGATTTGCAATACCACAAGAATTAAAAATTAAAAAGAACATCAAAATCAAAGCAATTAGAAGTTGTCTTTTTCACTTACTTGCTTAGATTTTTAAACATATATTATGTCATCTATTTGTCTATATTTTCAGGTACATCAGCCTTACAGATTAAAGCAGTATTCATTTTTCAACATCGGCAGCGAACACGAATATTTTGATGAAGAATTGAACATCTCAATTCTCAACAAAGTAGCCGACAAATGCTATATTCCTGCCAACAAACTGATGCTGGAACTGATAAAAAAGCACAACAAGCAATTTCGAATAGCCTACAGCATCAGCGGTGTAGCCCTAGAGCAGTTTGAAAAATATAGACCCGATGTATTAGAATCCTTTGCACAACTAGCCCGTACGGGGTGTGTAGAGTTTCTTTCAGAAACCTACTACCATTCACTTAGCTTTTTGTATTCAAAAGATGAATTTGTAAGACAAGTAGAGAAACATCGTGAAAAAATAGTAGAATATTTTAACCAAGTACCCAAAGTTTTTAGAAATACCGAATGCATCTATAGCAATGAATTAGGCGACTTTGTACAAAAAATGGGTTTTAAAGGCATATTAGCAG
This sequence comes from Cytophagales bacterium, assembly GCA_013297765.1. Lineage (GTDB taxonomy): Bacteria > Bacteroidota > Bacteroidia > Cytophagales > Cytophagaceae > REBA01. Next base: position 8,357 of record JAAFID010000104.1, read on the forward strand.
AAGGCACAGAGACCTTGCTGCACGGTAGGTCGGCCAATTATATTTATACCTCTCCTACCAACAACAGAATAAAAATATTGCTGCGCAACTACCCACTTTCCGACGATATTGCTTTTAGATTTTCGAACCAAAATTGGAGCGAATACCCACTCACGGCAACAAAATTTGCTGGTTGGCTAAGCAGCTACAAAAACATATCCGATTGTATCAATCTATTTATGGACTATGAAACATTTGGCGAACACCAATGGGATGGTAGCGGTATTTTCAATTTTTTAGCACACTTACCTACTGAAGTACTATCGCAAAAAGGATTGAGCTTTCACACTCCATCAGAAATTTGTGAACACTTTGAAACAAGTGGTATTTACGACGCCCACAACTATACATCGTGGGCAGATACCGAGAGAGACCTTTCTGCTTGGTTGCATAATTCAATGCAAGAAGAAACATTAACTAAAATATACACCATGCGACATGATATATTGGCATTAAAAAACAAAGCACTTTTAGAGCAGTGGTCGCAATTGCAGATATCAGACCACTTTTACTACATGTGTACTAAATACTGGTCAGATGGTGCAGTGCATAAGTATTTTAGCCCTTACAACTCGCCCTACGATGCCTATATATACTACATCAATGTACTTGCCGATTTAGAGCTGACAATCAATACAGAAAAGCTTCAGAAAATGTTATAAATACACATACATGTCAATCATATAGTATTAAAACCCTTTAACTAATTTGAAATAAAATATACAAATCAACTATTTGAACTTCAAAATGGGGTATCTATACGAAAACTATAATAAAATTTTGAACCAAACCATTTTTTTAATCCATTGAAACAATACAACACTTTTTGTTGTATAAAGTGTGTGCAAAAATTAAACTCAATAATTTTTTTTGAATGTTTTTAAATCCTATTTTTACAGTATCGACAAATGCAGAAAAAATCTAATATTATATTTGAGTATTTTATTTTTGTAAAACTAACAAAGATTACTTTGATAGTGACCAAAAATCCATTTGAGATTGATATTTCTTTTGAAAAATTAAAATTGAAACGTGTTTATGAACGAAACTAGTGAGATGCTAAACCCCTATTTCCCCATTGGGATGCAATTTATGGTGGCGTTGGGCTTCGTAATGATTTCCTTATTAACTAGTTGGTTTTTAAATCCAAAAATAAATACTAAGAACAAATTAGATGTATTTGAATCAGGTATTCCTTATGTGGGAAACGCTCGAATGCAGTTTTCCATCAAATACTTTCTCGTAGCAACCCTTTTTGTATTGTTTGATGTAGAGGTTATTTTCTTTTATCCTTGGGCAGTAAACTTTAAAGATTTTGCTAGAGAAATGGGCATCAACGGATTTTTAAAAATGCTTTTATTTATGAGTACCTTATTCATCGGTTTTATTTATGTAATCAAAAAGAAAGCATTGGATTGGGAATAACAACCAACATAATGCTTAAAATTTGGTTCAATAGAAATATATAACAAAAATAATTATGGTAAAAACGGCAGAGGCACCTGCAGGAGTAGAAGGGCCAGGATTTTTCGCTACCAGTTTAGACAAAGTAGTTGGTCTTGCCAGAAAACATTCGATATGGCCATTGCCTTTTGCCACTTCTTGTTGTGGTATTGAGTTTATGGCTACCATGGCATCTACCTACGATATGGCTAGATTTGGAGCCGAACGCCCTAGTTTTTCGCCTCGTCAAGCAGATTTATTGATGGTGATGGGAACAATAGCCAAAAAAATGGGGCCAGTAGTACGTCAAGTTTATGAGCAAATGTCAGAGCCTCGTTGGGTAATAGCAGTAGGTGCATGTGCTTCTAGTGGTGGAATTTTTGATACATACAGCGTATTGCAAGGAATTGATAAAATAATACCGGTAGATGTATATGTGCCAGGATGTCCACCTCGTCCAGAGCAAATTTTAGATGGGTTGATGCGCATTCAAGATTTAGTAGAAAACGAACCTACACGTCGCCGAGACTCCCCAGAATATAAAGCATTGTTAGCATCTTACGGTATTCAATAAACACCATGATAACATTGACCAACGATATTATAGAATCTAGACTGAGGACTTCCTTCGGAGAGGTAATACTGAATTGTGAGGAAACCTTCCAAATGTTTACTATCACTGTACAAAGAGAAAAGATTCTTGAAATAATGAATTTCCTATATCGTGAAAACGATTTAGCATTTACATTTCTCACCGACCTTACAGGAATTCATTTCCCACATCCTAACGATGAGCTTGGTGTAGTATATCATCTTCACAACTTGCCAGCCAACGTTCGGTTGCGTATTAAAACTTTTTTTCCAAAGTCAGATCCTAGAATCAATTCGCTGACACCACTATTTGCCTCAGCCAATTTTATGGAAAGAGAAACTTATGATTTTTTTGGAATTATCTTTTTGGGTCACCCCAATTTAAAAAGAATATTAAATGTAGATGATTTGGGCTATTTCCCTATGCGTAAAGAATATGCATTAGAAGACCCCACACGTACAGATAAAGATGACACCATGTTCGGCCGAGGCTAATAATATATATGATTACTACCGAATTAGAAAATAAAGAAAATTACAAAGTTGCTGAACCCAATACCGAGCATTTGACAACGCTTAATTTGGGACCAACACATCCTGCAACCCATGGGGTATTTCAAAACATCCTGCAAATGGATGGCGAAAAAATAGTGAGTGCAGAATCTACCATTGGTTACATACATCGTGCATTTGAAAAACTGGCCGAGCGTCGTCCATTTTATCAAATTACGCCCATTACTGACCGTCTTAATTATTGTTCCTCCCCTATAAATAACATGGGCTGGCACATGACCGCTGAAAAGTTGCTAGGTATAGAAACGCCTAAAAGAGTAGATTACATGAGGGTAATCATCATGGAACTATCTCGTATTGCAGACCATTTGATATGTAATAGTATTTTAGGGGTCGATGCGGGTGCGTTTACAGGATTTCTTTACATATTTCAACAAAGAGAAGCCATATACGATATATTTGAAGAAATATGTGGTGCTCGACTAACCACAAACATTGGCAGAATTGGGGGAATGGAAAGAGATTTTACGCCTTCAGTTATTGCTAGAATATATAAGTTTCTAGACGATTACGCACTTGCATTAAAAGAATTTGAAGATTTGTTTAATAGAAACAGAATTTTCATGGATAGAACTATAGGCGTAGGTGGTATTTCTGCCGAGCGTGCGTTGAACTATGGTTTTACAGGACCTAACCTTAGAGCTACAGGTGTAGATTTCGATGTTCGGGTTACTACTCCATATTCTTCATACAACGATTTTGATTTTGATATTCCAATAGGTATCAATGGTGATACCTATGACCGTTTTATGGTTAGGAATGAAGAAATGTGGCAAAGTTTAAAAATTATCCGTCAAGCATTGGACAAATTGCCTGCTGGCAAGCATCATGCCGACGTCCCAGATTTTTACCTACCCCCCAAAGAACAAGTTTACAACCACATGGAAGCACTGATTTATCATTTCAAAATAGTAATGGGCGAAATAGACGTTCCCAAAGGTGAAGTGTATCATTGTTTAGAAGGTGGCAATGGCGAATTAGGTTATT
>JAAFID010000105.1 GCA_013297765.1 Cytophagales bacterium
TTTTATTGAACAGGGTAATTTTTACAGCTTTGTTTAAATGAGTCCAAAAAATATGATAAGCATCAATTTTTTGTTTTGCTGGTGTCAATTGAAATCCGAATAAGTCAAAAACATGTTCTACTTTATCTAATTGCAGGGTTTTTTTGCCTTGCTCCATTTCTCTAATAAATCGAATGCCTACACCAGCTTTTAAGGCTAATTCCTCTTGGGTAATACCTAGTTTTTTGCGTTGATATTTAATAAAGGATGCTATAGTATTCATTGATATTTTATACCTGTACGGGTACAAATATATTAAAATAACATTAAATAACACCGAAAGGGTATAGTTTATATTAAAAAACCAATAAGTACACCCGTTCGGGTATAAAAAAATGCATATACGACGATTCTATAAGCAGAAGACTTAGCTATTTCCTCTCTTTCAGCGATTTTATTTCTTCAATATAGGCAATCTCTTTTCTTGTCATCTCTTCTTGTGAGGCCATAAGTTCCTCCATATTTTGACGTATTTCTTCTTCTTGTGACCTCATTTCCTCGGCTTGCTGCTGCGAGCTTTCTAGCAGTAGGCGTGTGCGTTCATTTATTTTTACAGAAGATATTGTCGAGGCGATACTTTCTGCTAGTTTATTGATAAATTCTACTTCATGTTTTTCAATGGAATGGAAAGAGGCAATTTCAATAACGCCCATCACTTTTTCATTGTATATGAGTGGTGCAAGTATCAAATACCTTGGTGTTGAATTGCCCAAGCCAGAGGTGATGGCCACATAATTTGAAGGTATTTCGCTCAATAAAATATTTTCTTTTTCTAAATAACACTGACCCACCAGCCCCTCGCCAATCCCAATTTTTCGGTGTAAATATTTTTTTCGGTCGTAGGCGTAGCAAGCGAGTAGCTCTAGATGTATGTCATCTTTGTCACTTTCATTCAAAACAAAAATACCACCTTGATTTGCTTTGAGGTATTTGATTAGATTAGATATAATGGTGTCAGATAGTTGTTTCAAATCTACCTCTGCTCGTAATATATCTGAAAATTTGGCCATGCCCTCTGCAGACCAATTTCTTTGTTTATCATTCTTGGCAGCCAGCACTAGGTTGTCAATCATTTTGTTTACAGACATGGCTAGTAAATCTTCATCGCTACGTACCATGGCCTTTTGCGTAAAATCTCCATTAGCAATTCCTGTACATACTTCAGTAATTCCTTTTTGCGACTTCATTAATTCAGAAAATGAATCGTCTAGTATTTGTATTTCTTCTGAACTTCTATTGATGACCATCATTTCAGTTTTGCCTATTGCTATTGCTTTAGCATTTATTGCTATAGTATTAATGGGAGACGTCAATTTGCCCACCAAATAATTGATTCCAAAAATTAGTAAACATAGACTTACGATACATATCAATACTATAGTGGTAATAAATACATTGGCTTCTTTCATCAACACCGATTCGGGAGTTTCTATCATTACATACCATTTTTTGCCCGACATGCCCAAATCAAAGGGCACTAGCGTACGCACTGTGTCTTGGTAATTGCTGGTGATTTCAGAGGCTGATTTTAAAAACTGAGGATTAAAATTTTGGAATACCTCACCGATATTTTTCCCTGCAAGTTTAGGTTTGTTTGTTACTGCCACTATAGTTCCAGATGCTGATATAATAGACAATTTGGAATTTCCTTCATACATCTTATACCCATCTACCAATTTTTGCATAAAATCCATTCCATAATCTACTCCCGTGACCCCGTAAAAATTAGCTTCGGCAACAATGGGAGCGAGGAAAGAAATCATATAAACCCCTTCGTAATAAAAAGGGTCAGTCACGTGTTCATTCTTGGTCTTCTTTGGCTCGTAATACCAAGCAGCAGTGGTTTCAGATGCTATACCTATTATTGGGTCTAGTTTAATTTCATTGCCTACTCTGTAATAATAAGGCAAAAATCTTCCTGTGGAATCATGCCCTATGGTACTTTTATATTCAGCATCCAACCTATCAAAAGCATTGGGCTCCCATGCAGTATAGCAACCTAAAAAAGTAGGAGAATTGGTCAATACTTCTTTGAGAATATTCATCACTTGAGTTCTATTTAATTTTTCAGCACTATCTTTTAATATAGATGCAGTAAGGATGTAAGAGAGGCTGCGGTTGGCCAGCAGTGCCTTGTCCAGTTCTGATGTGATTTTTCCTGAATAATCTCTACACTCGCTCAAGGCCATTTTTTCTGCATTTTGAAGTGCATTGTCCCTTAGTTTAATAGTAGTGGTGATGGATATTAATAATAAAATAGCAATAGCAAATACAGAAACGCTTGTCGTAATTTTGCCTTTTAGGGTATTAAGAAATCTTTTCATGGTCGCTCAATGTTGAAATTTGTCGCAATTTTTTGGTCAAATACCCTTATACGGTTATTCTAAGATTTGTTTTTAAAATATACCTTACTAAATCAAAGCAAAAAATATATTTACAAATGAGAATAGTCATTCGCTTACTCCTATTAGCTTTGTAGATTATTTTATTTACACCCATACCATTTTAGATTCATGCAATTTCCTTCCTTGATATTAAAAGCCAAACGTGATCGTTCGCTTATACATCGCCATCCATGGCTGTTTTCAGGTGCAGTGCAAACACTGCCCGACGCCCAAGATGGGGATATAGTAACTGTAAAATCATTTGAAGGAAAAGTATTGGCATTCGGCTTTTTTGCCCCACAGAATCAGATTATTTGTAGGTTATTTCACTTTGCAGATCAGCCCGAAGATTTTTTGTCAATTGCTTATTGGTTGCAAAAAATTGAAAGTGCTTTGGCCATTAGGCGACAGACGGTGATTAGTACCGAAACCAACTGCTACCGATTGCTGCATGCCGAGGGCGATTTTGTACCTGGCATCATAGCCGATGTGTACGACAATGTGGTGGTGTTGCAAATTCTTACCAAAGGACTAGAAAAATTAAGCAAACTTATTTTTGAAGCACTAGCACAACTTGGCTTTCAGCATATTTATGTAAAATCAAAAAATAGTACAGGAGTGCTTGAAGACGTGAGAGCACAGTCTTACTGGGCCAGTGCTCCATGCCCATCGCCAGTGGAAGTAATGGAGAATGGACAAAAATTTTGGGTCGATTTTATAGAAGGTCAAAAAACAGGTTTTTTTATAGATCAGCGAGATAATCGCTTGGCACTAATGAGGCAAACTAAAAATAAGAAAGTATTGAATGCCTTTAGTTATACGGGAGGCTTTTCAGTGTACGCCTTGGCTGGTGGGGCAAGGGAGGTACACTCGCTCGATATTTCTGAAAAGGCCGTAGAATTGTCACATGCCAATGCTTTGCTAAACAATTATGAAAATAACCATTTTAAGATAGTGCAAGATTGTTTTGACTACCTTAAAGACATACCTAAATACGAGTTTGATATAATAGTGCTAGACCCGCCTGCATTTGCCAAACATGCACGTGCAGTTGCAAATGCTACACGAGGATACAAGCAAATAAACATGAAAGCCATTCAAAACATCAAACCTGGAGGCTTGATATTCACCTTTTCTTGCTCGCAAAATATTTCTCAAGAGTTGTTTCAAAAAGTGGTATTCGGTGCCGCCGCCGATGCACGTCGCAATGTACGTATTGTGCAACAACTGCATCAACCTAGCGACCACCCTATTAATATTTTTCATCCAGAAGGTGAGTATTTGAAAGGATTGGTACTATGGGTAGAGTAGGGAAGTGGTACTATTTTGCCCTCGTATTTTAGTGAAAGACTAACTTTTGATTAAAAAAACACAGTTCATCTTTTGTGTTTGATTGCTGAAAAGCTATATTTGCAAACTCAATTAAGAAAATTCTTTGTTGATTACCATGTGGAAGATGTAGCTCAGTTGGTTAGAGCGCTAGATTGTGGTTCTTGAGGTCGTGGGTTCGATCCCCATCATTTTCCCAAAAAATAAAAAAGCAGTCTATTCGGGCTGCTTTTTTTATTTGCCATAAAATTTCTAAGTTTATTTTTATCACTTCTTTAATAATATGAACAATGCTGACTAAAAATCCCAACGCCCAAGCCCTAATTTTTGACCTTGATGGTACACTTGCCGATACCATGCCTTCTCATTACTTGGCTTGGGCAGAGGTTGCTCGGTTGAATGGATTTCATTTTCCAGAAGATTTATTTTACCGCTTGGCTGGGGTGCCTACATTTAAAATTGTGGGCATTTTGAATGAAAAATTTGGTAAAAATATGGATGCCGAAGAAACCCATGACCAAAAAGAAAATGCTTTTTTGAAATATATTAACACCATAAAGCCAATTCCGGAAGTCTATAATCTAGCGGTTTCTAACTTTGGCAAAATGCCCATTTCTGTAGGTACAGGCGGTGTGCCAGATGTGGTAAAGCTGACCCTAGAAGCAATCAATGCAGCACAATATTTTGATATCATAGTTACCGCTAGAGATGTTAAAAACTTTAAGCCAGCACCAGATACTTTTCTTCGTTGTGCAGAATTGATGAAAATAGAGCCTAAATATTGTGAGGTGTTTGAAGATAGCGATTTAGGCATAGAAGCCGCACTGGCCGCGGGAATGATCGCTACTGATATTCGTCATTTCACCATTAAAAATTAATCTGAATAGGCTTTGTAATCTATTTTTTTGCCTAATGTTCCCCTGAATCTTTGCCAAAAACTTTCTCGCAAAGGCAGAGCCACAAAATTGTGTGCTATAGTAGTAGAAACATCCAATTGAGGTACGTGTGAAGTATTTATAGTTCTTAGCGTATCGTAAACAAAAGGTATAATGTCTATTTGCAGCTTTTTTTGTCGGGCAAATTTTTTCAAAAATCTAGCTTGAAATGGGTCTGTTGCAGCTGCTATTCTTTTAAAACCCATTTTCTTTGCCATTTTATAAGAATAGTAAAGATTTTCGGTGCTGTGCTCGGCCCTAGTTTCTGCATAGGTATTGCTGTCTGGTATGCCTAATGCCATGCCATACATTTTCATTACTTTAGCCTCAGTATAGGGCGTGTAAACAGCAGACCCCGAATAGATAATGTTTTTGGCCAATTTCTTTTGATATAGGTAATGAGACCAGTAAACTCGTGATTTCATGATGAATTTATTATAGTCGCTGCTATCTCCATAAGGAATACCAGGTACTATCACTGCGTCGTAGGGTGCTTTGCTGCTGTAGGCTTTATTTAAAAATCTTTTGCAACATTTTTGATTGATAGTACAAGAACTAAGTTGCAGCAAGCAGGTGATTAATGACAATACTATTAATTTTCTACTTTTATAAGAATGATTCATGATTCTATTGCGTTAGATTTGCTGATTAATATTTTGATATGCTATTTTGGTCAATCTCCTATTGCAACATTTTTTAAGGCAACATTGTTTATGACTTATTAAAATATTGCGCTAAGAGATTTTTATATTGGTTGGTATAATAATTTCTACTCCATACCTGTACACTATTCCAATGTTTACTTTTTGCTTCTAATGGTTTGTAGGCATGATATTCTTTAATGTTTGAAGCAGCATAATAGCCTTCATCGTCGGTATGTACAAGATGCATTTGCGTTTGATTGCCCAAGATGGTAAGTTCTGCAAAATCATTTTTATGCAATTGCCATTGTCGTTCAATAGCTAATTTTTCTATTCTATGCGATAAATACCAAGAAGATTGAAAAGTGGGTCTTAAAATAGGTAATGGAGTTGGTTTATTGGTGGCTATAGCTTCTGCATATTGCAAATATTTTTGAAGCAGTTTTGGCCCTTCGTGCATTGTATTCTTCACTTCTAATTGAGACGCATAAATACTACTCAGCACTACTATTTTTTCTCTAGCTCTAGTGATGGCAACATTTAACCGATGCTCGCCACCTTTAGTATTTAAGCTGCCAAACTGTGTATGTACTCGCCCCTGTTGGTCTGGTGCGTAGCCAACCGAGAGTATAATAATATCTCGCTCATCGCCTTGCACATTTTCTATATTTTTAACAAATAAATCAGCCGGCAATTCTATTTTTTCTTGTTTACAATACACATCCAAATAGTCTAGTACCAATTGAGATTGAGTAAAATTAAAACAAATTACGCCTATACTTTTATGGGGAAATGCCTCCATAATTTGCAGCACTTTTTTTGCCACTTGTTCTGCCTCGATTTTATTTACGCCCTGTATCCATAAGCCTTCTATCTTAATAAAGTCAATGGCTGGTATGGTGCTTAGAAAAGCATTGTGATGCGGTAAAAAATTTAATTTCCCTTTGTAAAAATGATGATTAGAAAAATCTATCAATCCTTTGGAAAGGCTTCTATAATGTCCTTGCAGTATATGTGGCTCTAGATACCTTTCTGCGAGCGACAGCAACGATTGCACCTGCACATCGGCAACATCATCTTCTTCATTTTCCCAGCGTACTTGATATAAATCTGATGGGGGCAATTGCATGGCATCGCCCGCTATTACTATTTGTTTGGCCCTATATATGGCAGGTATTGCCTGCTCTGCATAGCACTGAGAGGCCTCATCAAATATGACAAGGTCAAATTTTTGCGTAATGTCAAACACTGCCGACACAGACTCTGGCGAGGCCAGCCAACAGGGTACTAGCTTACAAACTTCTTCACCATGAGCTTGTAGTACTTGCCGCAAACTCCATACATTTTTCTTCTTGCTTACTTGATGTTTTAAATCCCGATAAGTTATTAAGTTATTCAACCGATTGTATTGTAGGTCAAGGTAGGTATGCTCTCTAGCCCTTGTTTGCACTATATTTTGGCATAGTTGTGTTTTTTCTAAAATACATTCTTGCAATTCGTTTTCTAGCTGCTCCAAAATACCATTGGAAGCAATTTTTAATATAGGAAATAGTGTTTCTATATGTGTAATCCAAAGTTGTTGAATGTTGTTCTGTACCAATGATATCAAAGCTTCCAAAGAATATTGATTAATGTATTTTTGAAGTTGATGAGTAACAGCTTGCTCTTCTTTTGACATTACGTCATAACAAACATCATACGCTACCAATGTTTCAAAATGAGCTGATACCATAGCTTGTAGCTGTGTGCCAAAGTTTTCTTCTGCTAGTATTTTGGTAATATGAGCAGTTGAAATATACTTTGAAACATAGGCTTCATGATGCGACCACGTATGGAAAGTATTCTTTATTTCTACTAATAATTCGCTACAAGTATTGATGTCTATGAATACCTTACTGGGCATGTAAGGCAGGTCTTTTAGTGTTGCTAATGCCTGAATATTTGAAATGTAAATATGAAAATATTTTGCATAATCATTTAATTCTTGTGAGCCGGGAAATTGCCACAATTCGCTCGATAATCTTTCAAGGTATTCTATATTTTGCAACCGCAACAATAATATATTTTTATAATGCCGCAACCCTTCTTCATTGGGGTGTAGCTGCAATAATTGAAGTAATTTCTTTACCTCCTTATACCCATTTGAAAATAATTTCCAACGCAGCCAATGAAATTTATTGGAATGTTTTTCAAGAGCAAGCTGGGTCAATTTCAATTGTTCAACTACTATTTCCTTTGAAAATTTATGTAGGAAAAATGCCTCGTTTTCCCAAATATGTTTTAAGTGCTGCCATTGCCCTATTGCCCAGTGTTCATCGTGGTTTTTAGAAATTAAATGTTTTATTATTTTTTGATTATTTTCTTCCTGTACAATAGCAATTAATGAGTCTAAATCTACCTCAACAGATTTCCAATATTGAAACAAATCATACGTAATTTCTTTGTCAAAATAACTTTGTATTGGTGCTATGATTTCTTCGAATCTGGGGCGAAGCTGGCCAATACATTCCCCCATTTTTAGGGCATCATGGCTATTAAAGTCTTTAAAATTTATTTTTTCTTTGAGCAATTTTTCAAAGCCTACAAAGGTCTTCTGATATAGAAAATATTGCTTCCATTTTCTCTGGCTATCTTCTAATATTTCTGCTGTGAAATATTTATACTCCACACTTAAATCAATAACAACAGTACTGCTGGGGGTGGTAGTTAAGTAAAGTTCTTTAATAGATTTTCCGAAAATCACATTTTCAAACAATGCCTTTTTGTATGCAGAGAGTTGAACAACAATATCATCTATCCGCTTGCTTATGGAAGAAAATTTTCTTTCTAGAACAATAGTATCAAGAGTACTGTTAGTTTTTTTGTATTCACTTACCTGCTCTATTTGCTCGTGCAGTTGTGCAAATATTTTTTTTCTGTCATTTTTATAATCATGTACTACCCCTACAAACGGCTGCAACTGCAATGAAGATAACCGCTGATGTACCACTTCTAGTGCTGCACGTTTTTGGCAAACTACCAACACATTTTTACCTCGAGCGATAAAGTCACTTACCAAGTTTGATATTAATTGCGATTTGCCAGTGCCTGGCGGACCTTGAACTGCTATAGACTTACCGTTTTTAGTGGCTACCAAGGCGTCTTCTTGCCAAGCGTCTATTGGAAATGGTGAAAATATTTTTTCTTCTTTTACTGAATTATTTTCTAGTATTAAATTGCTTTTTTCTAAGAATAAATCTTCCATGGTAGCAAACTCATCTTGAGCTATCATGTAGTCGTAGTCGGGACTCATGAAGTTGCCTGCTTGAGGAAATTGACCTAGAACTGCCTCGGGAAAAAGTTTCAATATTCCCAATTCACAGGTCGATTCAAAATCTTTTCTTTTGACAATTTTAAACGCCTCTAATTGGTCTTGAAACAGGGCTTGATTAAAATTAATTTCAACATTGCTCGCCTTTAGCAATTCATATAATTGCGTTCTAAAAGCTAAGCTGTCTGTAGGTTCTGCACATAGCGTGGCATCGTACAAAGTCATGTCTAGTTGCTTGCTATGATGATGAGCGTAAGCCAATAAAAAACTTTTATTGAATATCACTTCTACGTCTTCTTTTGGCTTTAATACCCATGTATTTACTTGTATAGATAAGTTTACAGGGAAGAACAGGAGTGGGCAGCGAACGGCAGTGCCATTGGCAAACATGCCATGAACAAATGGCCAGCCTACATACAAATCTTTTGTACCTCGTTCGTCAAATATAATTTGGTTAATTCGATGAACTTTTTTTACTTTTTTACTTAGTTCATTTACCGTTTCACTTCTAGCATCATCATAGTCACAAAGGGCAATAGAAGGTTGTTGCAATAGCAACTGCTCTATGATGGAAAAAGATTTTTTATTTTTAGCAAAATCAAACCGATGCAAATCTATATCGCTATCAAAAGTTCGTAATGCTAACAGCGATTTGTTATTGGCATTAAGGTTCGTCAGCTTTTTTTGAAAAGTTTGTAAGATAGATTTCATTGTTTGTAAATTACAAAATAATGCTTGAACGAACTGCTGGCATTGTTTACAAAAATATTTTCTCACTAATAATTTCTTTCATTATATGACATCAGAAGCTTTAGAATTATTAAAATACCCCATTGGTAAATTTCGATTTGTACCGCCTACTAGTGAAAATGAAATTCAAAAAATGATAGAAGATATAGCCCAGCTTCCTACTCGGCTAATAGACGCTACAAAAAGTATGAACGAACAGCAGTTAAACACACCCTATCGCCCTGATGGCTGGACGGTAAGGCAACTGATACACCACATTGCCGATAGCCACATGAATAGCTATATACGTTTCAAACTAGCAGCCACAGAAAATAGCCCCACCATCACTACCTATGAAGAGCAGCTATGGGCAGAATTGGCCGATGGGAAAGATGCACCAATATCACTTTCTATCGCTCTGCTTACCGCTCTGCACGAGCGTTGGGTATGGTTTATAAAATCTCTTTCTATTGCCCAACTGCAACAAATGGTTTTTCTCCACCCTGCCAACGGAGCCATGAGTTTGGAGAAGGCTTTAGCAATGTATGCTTGGCACAGCAATCATCATTTACGCCACATTACCGATTTACGAGTAAGGCTCAATTTTTGAAATTCAATCTTAAATAGCTGATGTTACGCAGAAAATTTTACAAAAAGTTGAATACAGGCATATGTTGCCGTTTACGCAAAAACAGAATATACTTTCTTTTAACAGAAACAAGGTTTTGCGTAACATCAATTAAATATATTGGGCAGATAATTATTTGATAAATTATGTAAAAGAAAACTTGACACGTGTAACGTTACAGGTTATATTTACATGTGATTCTAAGCTTCAAACATAAAGGTTTAAAAAAGTTTTTTGAAAAAGGAGATTCTTCAAAGTTACCAGCAATTTATCTAGAACGAATATCTGATATACTCGCTGTTTTAAACACTGCTAAAGAGGTTAATGACCTTATGGTGCCAACCTTCAAAACTCACCAATTAAAAGGGAGCAGAAGAGGAACCTGGTCAATAACTGTGCAAGCCAATTGGAGAATTACTTTCACATTTGAAAATGATAAGGTAGAACACATTTCAATTGAAGACGTTAATTTTGAAGACTACCATTAAAAATATGATACAACACAACGCACCGCATCCGGGAAGGATTTTAAGGTACCACATTGAGGGAACCAATAGAACTGTTACAGACATTGCAAGAGGACTTGGCATAAGTAGAAAAGTTTTATCTGATATTCTAAATAGCAAAGCAGGAATAACAGCAGAGATGGCAATTAGGTTGTCTAAAGCATTTCATACTTCACCTGAGCTTTGGGTAAACCTGCAATCGAATTTTGAATTATCAAAAGCCCTAACAGCAGTAGATACGTCTTTTGTTGAAGAATTTGAACAAGTTACTAATTAAAGCAGAGTCAAAATAATTCCCCATAAAGTGATTTTTTTATGTATTTTGCCTTAATGTGATTCGTGGGGTGGTGAGAGGCATTGTAAAAAATAAACTACAATATTCCATTTTTAAAAATACAATTTTAATTTGCTTTGACATTATATGAAAGAAGCCCACCTAGCAATGCTAAGTGGGCTTCTTTTCTGAATTTGATATGCTACTACATTTTTTTCATCACTATCGCTTGCCCGCCGCCCGCAGCTAGTTTCAGTTTTATTTTATCCCCCTTTTTTACAGCAGAGGTTTTAATCTCATAAGCTGTTGGGTTGGTTTTCCAATCTGCATTTGCAGCATCTGCATATTGAGTCATTTGATAAGAAGCATTGGCATCAAGAAAATTTAAATCAAGTGTAATTTCCCTCGCTTGCTCATCGGTGACGCTGCCTATGTACCAATTGTTATTATTTTTTCTAGCTAAGGTAACGTAGTCGCCAATTACAGCATGGGCTACAATCGAAGTATCCCAGTTGTTAGGTACTTGTCTTATAAATTCAAATGCTGGGTGCTTGTCATAGTTTTCAGGCAAGTCAGCAGCCATGGCCATTGGGCTGTAGAATACAACATAAAGTGCAAGTTGATTTGCAATTGTATTATTTACACGTTGGTCTTTTTTGTATTTGTCAAATAGTACATCAAATATACCAGGGGTATAATCTATAGGCCCTGCCAGTTGGCGGGTAAATGGTATGATGGTTAAGTGTTCAGGTGGATTGCCACGACCTTTGTCCCAAGCATTGTACTCATTGCCACGCACTCCTTCTAATGCCATTAAATTGGGGTAGGTGCGGCGAATTCCTGTTTCTTTTACATATTCGTGCAAGGCCACCATTTGATTGTTTTTCGCAGCTATTTCTAATATTTTTCTGTAGTGCTGCACGGCCCATTGGCTATGTTGAAAATATTTACCACCCTTGTAATTTGCTACTGAAGCACTGTCTGTGCCCCAAGAGCGTACAAAGTTTTTGGTTTCTATATGCCATGCCCAGCCTACTTTCATGGCATTGATGCCGTAATTTTTATAGCGTGCAAATGCTGAGTCGGCTTGTTTTTCTAGGTTTAGTGCTTGCCCCATCGATTCATTGTGAATCACTATTTCTACTCCTTTGCTTTTTCCATAATTCACTACTTCTTTC
>JAAFID010000106.1 GCA_013297765.1 Cytophagales bacterium
TTGATGATGGCTGCATAATAAACCATTGCTAAGCGAAAAAGGGGCACTTTAACTTTATAGTCGGATATCGAAAAAAATGACTTAGGCACTCATTGCAGCATCGCCTTTATGGGCAATTTTATCAATCAATTCGCACAGTGCTTTTTCTTTTAATGGCTTTACCAGATAGTGGTCTATGCCCATAGACTGAACTTTGCGTATATCTCTCTCGTCTTGCGACGACGACAAAATAGCAATATGAGTATCGTCTTTTTTAAATTTAAGTTTTTGAAAAATTTGTATAAAATCAAACCCATCCAAACTAGGCATACTGATATCCAGCAGTATCAATTCTGGGCATTTTTTTCGCTCCAATACACACCACCAATCTAAATGGTGAATGGCATCTTCTACAGTGGTAAAAGTCTTTGTTTCTTGTGCAACACCTGCCATCTGAATGATTTTTTCATTCAAAAAATTGTTAATCGGGTCGTCATCGATTAATAATATTTGATTAAGCATAGTATGTAATTCAAAATGGATATAAACAATTTGTCAAATTTAACAAAAAATACCTGTATGATTGCGTATAGGCTCTATAGTAGCGGCAAGCAAATAAAAATCAGATGTTTGTTTTTGATAAAAAGGAATAGTTATGCACATGCCGAAATGCTGATTATAAATTTTAAGTGGTTTATAAAATCGTAAAACAATGTTTAACATTTATTTATATTTTTTGCAAGTGTATTTTTGCTTCCCTCTTATTTAAAAAAGAAGTTAAAACAGATGTAAGTTACGCTATGAAATAGATGGAATTATCGTTGTATTATAAATTGAAATGAATGCTCACAAAACAAATGAGTATGTTTTGTGAGCATTCATTTTGTGTTTTCCCAATTGTTCTACCTTATTTCAATATTTGCTCGGCATGTGTATCGGTTTTTACTTTGGAAATGATGTCTTCAATCATTCCTTTTTCATCAATCACAAACGTTGTACGGGCTGTACCCATGTATTTGCGACCGTACATCGATTTTTCTACCCAAGTGCCAAACTGCTCGTGAATGGCTTTGTCTGTATCGGCAATTAAGGGAAATGGCAAGCTGTATTTTTGTATAAATTTTAAATGCGATTTTTCATCATCGGCACTGATGCCCACTACGGCAAAGCCTTGTTTTAATAGCAAATCATAATTGTCTCTTAGGCTACAGGCTTCTTTGGTGCAACCTGGTGTATCGTCTTTGGGGTAAAAATACAATACCAGCTTCTTGCCCGCAAAATCGGCTAGTTTGATTTCTTTTCCATGCTGGTCTTTACCCTTGAATGCTGGAGATTTGTTGCCTATTTCTAAAGTCATGTGTTTTTAATTTAATAGTTTTTAACATACTGTTTTACATTGCCTGCTTTATCTTTAAGCTCTAGAACAAATTGTCCTTTCAATTGTTGATTGGCATCTTTGAATTCAGACCAAATCAATCTTTTTTTATGGTCAAAATTCATCAATACCCACGCTCCGTTAAGCGTGGCCCTAAACGAACCTATGCCCGATTGTCCATCGCTTATTTGAAAATAAGCTACGTTTCTTTTGCCCGCTTTTGGGGTTATTACTGGGGGCACAGTATCTCGTATAATCGTATATTTGCCCAAATTTTTTGACCTAAAAGTAATGGTATTGCCCACCCAACTGCCCCCCTCAAATAGTGGCCATCGATTGGCATTGTACCCATAGCTATATTGTTTGCTAGCTATAGGTAACGTAGGCGTAATGGCAATAGAAGGCTGTGTAAACATGGCCACTGTATTGTCATTTACTTGAAAAATTTCCCTTTTTTGGGCATCCATGCCATGTGCATATTGGACATACAGGGTGTCAAACAAACAATCGGAAGGAAAAGTAATTTTAAAGTTGGGCTGGATAAATGTCAATGCCTTGCCCGAGGGTATCATGGCGATATAATTGGTCTTTTTTATCTTGTTGTTAATTTCTACCGAATCTGCTATCCCTTTTCGCATATCGTGAAGAAATATTGCCTCACCGTTTTTATAATAATCGGGATATATAAGTTGTGGTTTACCTTTTACATATACCTTGCAACACACATCTTCTTTTTGCTTTGCCGTAATTTTGAGGATATTTTCAAATAGTTCTAGAGCTATATTGTCGGCAACTTTGGTATTTTTGACCAATGCCATACTGGGTAATGGTGTTGGCTTTTTCCCCACCAAATTGAGCCGCAAAGTAGCCTTGTTGCCCATCACATCGCCAATAATTATTTCTACCGAATGATTGAGCTGGTCGTTAATAGTTATTTTGCCACTATTGGTGTTTCGCTTGTAGGTACTTAATTTGTCTCCATCAGCTATATAGCAACGCTCGAAACGAACGCCACGCTTCATTAAAGTCTCGTAATCTACCTTTGCATTGATGTATCGGTTTTCCTCAAACCCATAGCTGGTGACATCGTGGTGAAATATTTCTTTATTGTCTAGCTTCAGTGTAAGATAAGAAATTCCCATCATGTTGG
Organism: Cytophagales bacterium; assembly: GCA_013297765.1. Taxonomy (GTDB): domain Bacteria; phylum Bacteroidota; class Bacteroidia; order Cytophagales; family Cytophagaceae; genus REBA01. The sequence continues at coordinate 2,505 of JAAFID010000106.1, forward strand.
CTGTCATATTCATCATATCGTGGCTCTGAATCTCTATACCTATACTACCCCAAGCTGTTATAGAAGTAGGTAGTTGGTAAATACCGTTTTGCTTTATAGGTTTTATTTCTATACGACCAAAGGCATCGTTGATACGGGCATTTTTATCAAAAGTACGCAAGGCAATTTTGTCAAATACAGGGGCTATGTTGTCTTTTATTTCTGGGAAACCCCACAATAAAGGGTTGTACATTCTGTTTTTGGCATCACGTACTTCAAAATGCAAGTGTGGCCCTCGAGATGCACCCGTATTGCCCGATAGACCTATGGTATCACCCTTGCCTACAGGTAGTTCGTTTTTTTGCAACGTTAGCTCTACATCAAAAGCCTCCATACTGTACTGTTTGGCACGGGTATAATCGGCTATCTTTTTGTAAAACTTGTCCAAATGTGCATACACGGTAATAAATCCATTGGGATGGGTCACATACAGCATGTTGCCATAGCTGTAGCTGGTAACCACAATTTTAGAAACATATCCCTCGGCGGCAGCCAATATGGGTAAGCCTATAGACCCTGCTGTACGCACATCTATACCCCCATGAAAGTGGTTGCTACGCAATTCGCCCATGCTACCCGATAGCGTATTGATGCCTCCTGGGTTAAATGGGTATTGGAAATAACCTTTTTGAATGGTAAGTTCTTGACTATATACTGCACCAATGGCAAACAAAGTGAAGATGAAAAATGGTATTAAAAATTTGTATTTCATGTACTATTCTACGCTATGTAAATTGCTGTAATTATGTAAATCTAAATTAATAAAGGTTATATCGATATTCATCCCATCTGCATAACAAGGACTAGTAACGGCAAAGCCAAATTTAACAAAGTAAATTGTTCATTTGCCATTTTGTTGCAAAAACTGTGTGTTTGAAGTTAGGGGAAGTATTAAACAAAATCTATACAACATATTCTACTTTCAATTGGTCGATGTGGATTTTATTATGGCTAATAAATACTAAATTTACGACTCTGTGCTGTGTTTATAAATTATTCCATCATGAACAAAGACCATCAAATTCTTGCCATCTTTCAAGATTACCTGCCCGAAAATGCAGTCGATTTGTGTATGAATTTGTGGAAACAAAATCCATTTCGGTTGATGCTGAAACGGAAAAGAGATTCGATATTGGGCGATTATAGATTTATTCCATCCAACCGTACCCATGTAATTACCATCAACGACGATTTGAATAAATTTGCTTTTTTGGTCACTCTACTACATGAAATAGCTCATCAACATACCCTTATTGCACATGGCAATAGGGTCAAGCCACATGGGCAGGAGTGGAAAGACCAATTTAAAAACGTGCTGGCGCCTTTTATGGCCATCAACGTATTTCCACTTTCGGTTTTAATTCCCTTGGGGCATTACTTGGTAAACCCCAAGGCTACATCCTGTGGTGACATTGGGCTGCATAAAGCTTTACGCAGTTTTGACCCAGCAAGCAGAGAAATATACCTATCAGATGCCGCCAACGGCGACACCTTCAGATTTAACAAAAGAGTATTTATAAAAGAAGATACCAAACGTAGCCGAGCATTGTGCAAAGAAATACGTAGCGGCCGAAGGTATTTTATATCCGAGGCCGCACTGGTAGAGCAAGTGGGACAGATTAATCTGTTTTGACAATACGTGTCCATCTTGACTTTATTATCTAACTCAAAACTCATAACCCAAAATTACAAATTAAAAAAAATGACTTATATAGCCCCATCGCTACTGGCAGCAGACTTCGCCAACCTTCAACGAGATATTGAAATAATCAATTCGAGTAAAGCCGATTGGTTTCATGTCGATATCATGGATGGGGTATTTGTACCAAATATTTCTTATGGCATGCCAGTAGTAGAGGCCATTGGCAAGCATGCGAAAAAACCGCTAGACGTACATTTGATGATTGTGCAACCCGAACGCTATATTGATACTTTTTTCAACCTAGGTGCTGCAGTCATATCGGTGCACATTGAGGCTTGCCCCCACTTACACCGCATCATTCACTATATCAAATCGCTGGGTATTAAAGCTGGTGTGGCTTTGAATCCACATACGTCAATAGATGGAATCAGGGATATAATAGCCGATGTCGATGTGGTCAATCTTATGTCGGTCAATCCTGGTTTTGGAGGGCAAAAATTCATACCTCGCACACTACACAAAATAGCGGCCTTGAAAACAATCATAAAAGCAGAAAATCTTTCGACCTTAATCGAAATTGATGGCGGCGTATCGCTATCAAACTACCAAGAAATAATAGCCGCTGGAGCAGATGTGTTGGTGGCGGGAAATTGTGTTTTTGGGGCTAGCAATCCAGTGCAGGCCATTGCCGAGATGAAGGGGTAAATCATTTTACCAAAACACCTACTGTGCCACATTCTATCGAATATGTAAGGGCAGTAGGTATATTAGTAGCATTTAAAACGCTTTATAAATCAATGGATTTGCAAATGTATAGTATGCCTATAACTTAATACTACTACTCTATCACTATCTTTTCTATCCTATACGTTTCATCACTATTAATTTTTAGCAAATAACTTCCCTTCTCAAAACTGGATACTGGGAGCTGCACTACTTGCTTTTCAAAGCCCGAAAATTTGGTTTTTAAAATTTCAACACCTAAGCCATTGAGCAAAGTTACCTCAAAGAACTTTTCATTCGCCTCTGAAAAATCAATATTGATGACATCTTTCGCAGGATTTGGAGCTATTTTTACGTGCATATTTTTTTGGTAAGCATCTTTAGTTGCCGCCAAAAACGAAGGGTCATAAAGAATGCTTTGCATGCCATAATCTAACCCATCTAGATTAAGTTGTATCACAGCAAATAAAGAATTTAAATGGCCCGGAATATACCAAGAGTAAGTAACCGAAGTAGTGGTAAATGCAGAACTGATAAATTCCTGCCCAGCTAGAGGCAGGTCAGCAATGCTGTCAATGTCTATCTGAGTGGTTTTAAATCGTATCACATCTTTGTAGGTGCCATAAGGGGTAATGAGTGTGCCAAAACCATCATAAATGGTTTTAACCGTGCCCGATTTTGACATATTAAATCCATTGGCAGAGTAGTTTGCTGCAAATTTATCCACCTGTGTTTCGGGGTATTTTATAGGCAATTTCATCGCAGTAAGTGGGTCAGTATATTTTATTAACCCTACAGAAGTAGAGCTATAAACTCCCAAAACAGATTGCTCTGTAGCCGTTACTTTTCTAAAGTTGTACGATTGCACTCCATTTTCATCACAAAAATTTGCCTCGGGAAAGTTAAAACCATATTCATTGTTTTTAGGATCGGTTAGGTAGCTGCTGTATATTCTGTCGTCGTATATTTCATTGCTAAAATCCCAAACTTGCCCTATGCCCATAGCACCAACAGAACCCGAAAAGATATTCTTTTTTGCTTTTACTACTGTGCCGTATGCAGGTATTTTAAATTCTTTAAGCACCACTTGCCCTTGGGCAAACACTATAAAACAAAAGAAAGGAATAGTGCAAAATAATTTTTTCATGCGGTATGGATATTGGTTAAATTCAAATATAAGGTATTTTTCTATGACGTTGTCATTACCCCTCATGCCAATGACAAAATTGCACAAAGAATATACCTTGGTATGGTTTAGGTGATATCCTTTCTAATTTTTAATCCCTAAATGTCACAACATTTGATTCTAAATTCTTATATGAAAACATATTTACTACTTAATTTAGAATTATATAAGTTATTCAATTTTTGCAAAATTCTACAAATGATGTTTCAATAACAGAAAAGTATATCATGCATAGAATAGTGCTTGGTTCTGCCTAGGCAACCCAGTAGTTAAAGTTTGCAACTTTCGAATATCCGCTAACCCACTAGCCTCTTGTGCTTCTTATCGTGAAAGCCTCCAGCTTTAGTTCAAAAATAACACTAATACAGCAAGTTCGCCTTGTAAATACGCTTCGATATTATCGTTTCTTCTTATAAATAATTGCTGAAAAATTTGTAGGCTGGTCAAATAGAAATTTAGGTTCTGGATTGCCATTTTTTAAAAGTGCTGATGTAGCTCTTTGAACTCCTAAATTAAATCTATTCACGTACCCTAAATTGTAAGAGGCTTCTGCTATAGTTGGGTTTCTATAATCATTTTCCGTTGGAAAATTTTCAGGTCTTGCTTTACCATATAAGCCACCAGCATTAGATATTTCTATTCTATCACTAAATTCATAGAATTTTATAGGTGCATTAGATTGATAATCTCGATGTATTATAGCATTGAAAAGCAATTCTTTTAATGCTGAAACTGGAAAATTATATTGGTGCTCTTCGCCTATATTAACCAATACTTTTTTAATAATTAATGATTTAATAAATTCCTCCATCACTTTCATCTGCGTTGTTAAATCGCCTTCAAAGCTATGTTCATATTCAAATTCGCTAACCACATCATCACCCACAAACCTTACGTATTGCACCGCTGCACCAGGTATAAATAATTTTGGATTCTTTCCAAACATAAGTAAACCAGCATTGGTAGGGCAATCAGCTTTTAAATCATAAAATTTTAAAGATGCCAATTGCTCTTTAATTTCTCTCCCATTGGCTATTAATGTTTCTTCATCTATAGCTTTTGGCAAATAGATAAGTTTAAAAATTTCAATACTAAGGTCACTAAGTACACTTCCATAGCAAGGCAAGGTATCCCATGAAATGGCATACGAGCTTCTTTTCTCGCTCAATATACGTTCTTCTATATCAGTAGCTGTTCCTTTTCTAGGACCAATTCTAATGCAAACTTTACCTTTGAATCTTGCTGGAGGCTGAAAACTAGGTTGCACCTCTGCCACTGCCACATATCCATCTTCATATTCAAAGCCAGATACTACAATGACTGGAGGTGGTACTATCCTACCATCAGTTCTAAAATCCATTAGCGTTTGTAAAAATTTCTCATCATTGGGCAAACCACATCGAGAACCATCATCATTGACACCCACTATTAAATAGCCAGGTTTATTATGTGCAGGAAAATCATTGCAAAATGAACAAATAGCCTCACCAAATTTTGTTGCATCATTGGTAGAGACCGTTTTTTCAACCCTATCTTGCTCATTCCCTAATAACAATTTATCTAACTCAATTCTGGTAATCATTTTTACAATTTAAGTTTTTTCACTTCTAAGGTTGAAAATATTTGATAGTTCCAATTTACTATTATTGTTTGATTGTTTGGGCAAACAAACAACAAAAACAAAATGCCTAATCTAATCGATTGGGCTTTTTTTTCTTGATTTTGCACTCCCTTGGTGCTGTTGTTTAAATAAGGTTGGCGGCTAACCCACTAGCAAGCACCACTTGTACTTCCTATCATGAAACCGTCTGGCTTTTGTTGTTAAAACGTTTCTAATACAGTTTATAGGGCTTTTAAACTATATTTCTCTAAAATAGACGATTTCAATATCCAAGTCGTGAGCTATAAAATGATAAAGAACATCAATATCTTAACCACTTTTACAATACATTGCATTAAACCCACCATTTTTTTACCTTTACAGCCTTATTCATTTTTGAAAATAAAAAATCATTACCGTGGGAAAAACATTATTTGAAAAAGTATGGAATGCACATGTGGTAACCCAGATACCTGGTGGACCAGATGTGTTGTATATAGACAAGCATTTAATTCATGAAGTAACTAGCCCTCAGGCTTTTACAGGATTAGAAAAAAGAGGATTAGGCTTATTTCGCACCCAAAATACGGTAGCGACCGCCGACCACAACGTGCCTACAAAAAATCAACATTTACCTATTGCTGAACCACTTTCCAAATATCAAGTAGATAGGCTTACAGAGAATTGCAATAAATTTGGCGTAACACTTTATGGCTTAAATCATCCATTTCAGGGCGTAGTACACGTGATAGGGCCAGAATTGGGCATTACCCTTCCTGGCATGACCATGGTTTGTGGCGACAGCCATACCTCTACGCATGGAGCTTTTGGCTCTATTGCTTTTGGCATTGGTACCAGCGAGGTAGAGCAGGTATTTGCTACGCAATGCCTTATGCAGTCCAAGCCTAAGACCATGAAAATTGAAGTCAATGGTAAACTGGCAAAAGGTGTTTTATCAAAAGACATTATCTTATACATCATTTCCAAAATATCTGCTGCCGGTGGTACAGGCTATTTTGTAGAATATTGCGGCTCGGCCATCACCTCGCTTTCAATGGAAGCAAGAATGACGATTTGCAACATGAGCATAGAAATGGGTGCTAGAGGCGGCATCATTGCTCCCGACCAAACTACCTTTGACTATATCAAAGGCCGTGAATTTGCCCCAAAAGGAAAACAATTTGACGAGGCTGTGGAATATTGGAACGACCTCTACTCTGACCACGATGCCAAGTTTGACGCTGTACTTAGTTACGATGCAGCAGACATAGAACCCATGATTACCTACGGCACTAACCCTGGTATGGGCATCAAAATATCTGGACACGTACCCGTCGAAGCTGATATCAAAGAAGAAAGCAACAAAGTATCTTTCAAAAAATCGCTGGAATACATGGGGCTACAGCAAGGTCAAAGTTTGCTTGACAAACCAGTAAATTATGTATTTATAGGCAGCTGTACCAATTCTCGCATTGAAGATTTAAGGTTGGTAGCGTCATTTGTAAAAGGGAAACAGAAAGCCGCCAACATTCATGCCTTGATAGTGCCCGGCTCTAAACAAGTACAGGCACAGGCAAAAAGAGAAGGGCTAGATACCATCTTGGCCGATGCTGGTTTTGAATTGCGTGAACCAGGCTGCTCTGCCTGCCTAGGCATGAACGAAGACAAAGTACCCAAAGGGGAATATTGCGTATCTACATCAAACCGCAATTTTGAAGGCCGCCAAGGCCCAGGTGCTAGAACTTTCTTAGTGAGCCCGCTCACCGCCGCCGCAGTAGCCATCAGTGGCAAAGTAAGCGATGTAAGGGCGATGATGTAAACTAAGCTTCAATCAATTAATATCATAAAAACACACCTTCCACTATGGAAAAATTTATAAGCATACAATCTACTATAGTTCCACTTTCTATTGAAGACATAGATACAGACCAGATTATTCCTGCACGATTTTTAAAAGCAACTAGTCGTGAAGGCTTTGGCGACAACCTATTTCGTGATTGGCGTTATGATGAAAACAACCAAGCAAAAAAAGATTTTATATTGAACAATGCTGACTTTCAAGGCAAAATTCTAGTAGCTGGCAAAAATTTTGGCTGTGGCTCTAGCCGTGAACATGCCGCATGGGCGATTCACGATTATGGATTCAAGGTAGTAGTATCAAGTTTTTTTGCCGATATTTTTAAAAACAATGCCTTAAACAATGGGCTATTGCCAGTACAAGTATCCCAATCATTTTTGAATAAAATATTTGAGATGGTAGCCGCAAATAAAAATATTGAATTGTCGGTAAGCCTAGTCGATCAGTCTATAACCATCGCAGGAACAACCTTCAGCGAAAACTTTGACATCAACGATTACAAAAAAACCTGCCTCATCAATGGTTACGACGATATAGATTATTTGCTAAGCCTAAAAGACAAAATTGAGCAATACGAAAAAGGAAGTAAATATTTGAGTTTGGTAAAATAGAAATTAGGCATTGTAGCTGCATTACATATTGCAGCTACAATGCTATTTTTTAGCTACTTCTTGCTGAAACCACTCTAGGTAAGCTTCTATTTTGCTCGCCAAAAAATAAGGTAAATTGAGTAAATAATATTTTCGACCCAAATTGGTAGAAGTGCATTCGCTTATCATTAATGCACCTGCATAAAACCTCACCGCCATATTGTGTGGAGCGGTATCCATAAACCAATGCAGCGATTTCAGCTTTCCCTCTGCTCCAGCTTTAACTTCAATAGGAATTAGCTTTCCATCAAATTTATATATAAAATCTACCTCGGCAGTCGAGGTTTTCTTTTCACGCACCCAAAAACTCAAGCTACTTAGTGCTTCATACTGTGGGGCCAATAGCTCTTGACCTACCAAATGTTCTAGCATCTTTCCTTTATAAACTTGATTAAGGTCGGCTGAACCTATGATTTCCTTCTGTATTCCCACAAAATAATTTACCATCCCAGTGTCCAGCACCTGCAATTTGGGCGATTTCTTAATGTCGGGCAGCAGTGGCAAATCTACGTCTGTCGATGGAAATACCAGTTGCAATACCATTGCCTTTTCCAGCGTACGCAACGCCTCGCCCACATCACGAGAACGGTAGGTAGAGTTGCCAAATCCTTCAAATTTAATACGTGTCCCCGCAAGTGAGAACGCTGTACGAATCACATACCGAATATGCTCTGTTTGTGCTGCAGAATGTGCATATTTTTCTACATCATCCATATAGGATGCAATCAGTGCATCATAAATTTTGCCTAGAGCAACAAGGTCTTTATTTTGAATATAATTTTTAACCACCTCTGGCATACCGCCAATGAGGGCATAAGTATGAAAAAGAGACATCAGTTTTTCAAATGCAAAGGCTGGAAGCGGTATTTTATGTATAGCCTCTATTGCCGTAGTTTCGCCCAAGCCATCTAAAAATTCTGCAAAACTTAACGGTCGTAATACTTTAAATTCTACTCTACCTACAGGAAAACTAATTTGATTATTAAACAATGTTTCTAGCATGCTGCCAGCAGCTATTACGGGTATGTTAGGAAAAAATTCAAGGAAATATCTGAGCAAATTTAATGCTTCGGGTACTTCTTGAATTTCATCAATAAATATTAGCGTTTGTTCTTTATATGCTAATGATTTATTCTTTATAAAAAACACCTCTTCTATCAATGTTTCAATTTTAGAAAATCTTTCAAAAGGCAATCTATCATCTTCCAATTCTAGATTTAGATAAATATACTGCTTAAAGTTTTTTGCAAATGCATGCACAAGTGTTGTCTTTCCTACCTGCCTTGCTCCTCTCAACACAAGTGGCTTTCGAGACGAATCGGTCGCCCATTTTTTTAGTTCTGCTATAATGATTCTATTTACCATGTCACAAAGTTAGGGTAAATTTTCCAAAAACTTGGCACAAAGTTAGGGTAAATTTTTCAAAAACTTGGCACAAAGTTAGGGTAAATTTTTGTCTGCTGAAAAACTCACCAAGTAGCATTATTTAGATTAGGTCTCAACAATGTTATTTGTATCTTAACCTTGCCATACGATTGTACTAAAAATCAGGCGTAATGGACATTTTTAATGGTAAAAATCGAGTCACGCAAGGGAATTTCACCCTCACGTTCTCACAGAACCGTACGTGAAAGTCTCCCTTCATACGGCTCTTCTTGTTTGTAAATCACAAGGTAACATTTACCTATGGATGTACCAATTCCCA
>JAAFID010000107.1 GCA_013297765.1 Cytophagales bacterium
GGAGTTTGTTTACACGCTGTTCCTCAAGATTCTTTTTTTGTCATGATAATTATATTTTAGTAATTTTGACAAAGATAGAAAGTTTTGGATAGACCATGATTAGCTACCGAAGGTTTCGTTCAACAGGCGTTTGGCAAAAAAGCGGGTTCAGTGGTTAAATGAAGCTTTGTGCTTCGTATCAAGTTCAGTGCTGGCAGACAGTTTAGTGCTTCGAAATCCGCTTCTTCGCCAAGCGCCAAAACTTGTGTGACTTGAAAAGTCACTTGTCGCAAGACAAGTGCTTATGCTGTAAAACAGATGGAAGGCTTTCCTAAAAGAAGGAAAGAATTGGACTTCCGAAGGCGACTTTCAGGAGTAGCCTTCAAACCACCTTATGCTGCATGTATTGGAAACAGACGTGAGTGAGCGATAAGGAAAAACGAGGGCAAAGACCCTTGTAGGTGTGTAGTGTAGTGCTGAATAAATTGAACCTACAATAAATCATATACATCCAAATTCTAATATGATTTTTTCAGAATCTCGGTGAAATACTTTGGGCTTTCATAGTTACGCCTAAGCAACCAAAAATGTAGGATTTATGCAGCTCATTATCAAAAAAATATTAATCATGAGCCTTTAATGACAGCCATCATGGTATAAATGAATTGAAATAGCATTGTTTCCAAGAAATTTTCATAAAAAAAGGCCTTGCTGTTTTAAGCAAGGCCTTTTTTTATGTACTATAAATTTGTTAATAATTGGTACCTGCCTGTATCATTGCACAACGGAAACCTACGGTAGCAGTGCAAGAATCTTCTGCCATATATCTTCTGGTTCCTGGCGACATCCAGTAGGCTACATCTTTCCAAGAGCCACCTTTGTACACACGCACATGGTCGTCAATGATAGATTGGTAGTTTTTCTTATCGTATTTGTTTTCTTCATCCAAAAATCCATTTCTTCTCAATGGGTTCAAATCATCAAAAGTTTGAAAAGACAATGGGCGGTACACATCATAAACCCACTCATTTACGTTTCCAGCCATGTTGTAAAGACCAAAATCATTTGGAGGATACTCGTAAATATAAGTGGTAATCATTGCACCATCGTTCAACTTACCAGCAATACCAGCATAGTCGCCCCTTCCTCTTTTAAAATTGGCTAAGAAAGTTCCCATTTGTTTTCCATAAGGATTACGCAATGCGTGACCATCCCATGGATAAAGTCTTTTGTGCGTTTGATTTTCATCCAACCATTGGTTACCTATCAATGCTTGAGCAGCATATTCCCACTCAGCTTCAGACGGCAAGCGGTAGTTTGGCAATACCACGCCAGATTCCAATGGAATTCTACCGCCACCCTCTGGCACTTCTACGCCAGCATCCACAGCTAATGAAGTATTTACAAATTTAGTTCTCCAAAGTGCATAATCATTGGCTTGAATCCAATTGATACCTACCACTGGAAAATACCTAAAACCTGGATATCTTAAATAATGCTCTACATAAGGGTCGTTGTAAGCAAGTTCGCTTGCCCATACATTGGTATCTGGCAAAGCCGATTCGTAAAATTCTTGTGATGAATCTTTCTGAATGTAAAACAAATACTCTAGCCAGTGAATGTTGGCAATTTCAGTTTCATCCATATAAAAAGATTGGATGGTAACGGTACGCTCTAGGTTATCGCCAGTTTTTAGCAAATCTTCTTCAAAAGAGCCTAGTACCGTACGCCCACCTTCTATTTGAACAAGATTAGGACCTTCTGGCTGGCCAGCATAGTCATTTACCTGAAAGCCATCTTCTGCGTTGTATTCTACGCCAGTAGTAGTACTTTCTTTGCCAGGCACCATGCTCGTAGGGTTTCCACCAGACTTGCAAGCAACCATAAAGGCAGCAGAAGCAGCAAATAAAGCTATTTGCTTGATTAATTTAGATTTTGTCATAACCTGTGATATTGTTACTAAGTTTCCCTGTTTAATAATTTGCTAATATATCCTATACAATTTAAAAATCCAAAAAATTAGTAGAATTATATAAATTAATAAAATAGTACACGGCGAATTTCTTATACTTAAAAATGGAAAAAAAGTTTCAAATACAAAAATCGAGTATTTGATCTTCCATATTATTTCTATACCGCTTTAATATTTGACCCTAATTACATATTCTTTTCTAAATCCTATTTTATCTATAATTGTTTATTCATAGATTTGCAAACTGAAATTTATCAGATAACTATGCAATTGAGCGAACAAGAGATTATCAGAAGAAAAGAAAGAGAAGAATTGATAGAAATGGGCATAAACCCCTATCCATCAGAAACTTTTAATGTAGATGTAACAGCTTCAGAAATATTTCAAAACTACGAAAAGCGAAAACTAGATTATAAAAACATCTCTATTGCAGGTCGTATCATGAGCAAACGCATTATGGGCAATGCCTCTTTTGCTGAAATTCAAGATACTACTGGCCGCATACAAATATATGTAAGACGTGACGATATTTGCGAGGGTGAAGATAAGTCATTGTATAATAATATTTTTAAAAAGTTATTAAATATTGGCGACATCATTGGTGTAAAAGGATACGTGTTTACTACTCAAGTAGGAGAGATTTCTATTCACGTTACCGAATTCAAATTACTGACCAAATCGTTAAAACCATTGCCTATAGTAAAAGAGACCCAAGACGAGCAAGGCAATAAACTGGTGTACGATGCTTTTACCGACCCCGAGCAACGCTATAGACAACGCTATGTAGATTTAATAGTAAACCCTGAGGTAAGAGATACCTTTATCAAACGTACCCAGTTGGTCAATACCATTAGAGAATATCTGAATGACAAAAGTTATTTGGAAGTAGAAACGCCCATCTTGCAACCCTTGTACGGCGGTGCAGCGGCTAGGCCTTTTAAAACACATCACAATACGCTAGATATGCAGTTGTATTTGCGTATAGCCAATGAGTTGTATTTGAAAAGATTAATAGTTGGCGGATTTGATGGAGTATATGAGTTTGCAAAAGATTTTAGAAACGAAGGCATGTCTCGTTTTCATAATCCAGAGTTTACACAAGTAGAGCTATATGTAGCCTACAAAGATTATCTGTGGATGATGGATTTGGTAGAAGAAGTGATAGAAAAAATAGCACTGAAACTACACGGCACTACCGAACTAAAAGTTGGCGAGCATTTGATTAATTTTCAAAGACCTTGGCAAAGATACACCATGTTCGAAGCCATTCAGCATTTTACAGGCATAGACATTAGCAATATGAATGAAGCAGAGCTACGTTCAGCAGCCGTAAAATTAAATGTAGAGGTAGATGAGGGTATGGGCAAGGGTAAAATCATAGATGAAATATTTGGCACACATTGCGAGCATAAATTGATTCAGCCCACTTTTATCACCGATTACCCCGTAGAAATGTCGCCATTGGCCAAGAAGCACCGCACCAAAGAAGGTATGGTAGAGCGGTTTGAAGCCATCTGTAATGGTAAAGAAATATGCAATTCGTTTTCAGAATTGAACGATCCTATAGACCAAAGAAATAGATTTGAAGAGCAAATAGAACTGGGCAAAAGAGGCGACCCCGAAGCAATGGTTTTGGACGAAGATTTCTTGCGAGCACTAGAATATGGCATGCCCCCAACCGCTGGGCTGGGTATAGGTATTGATAGATTGACAATGATTATGACCAATTCGCCCTCTATACAAGACGTATTGTTTTTTCCTCAAATGAAGTCCGAGAAAAAAATATCCCAAGTTTCAGAAGCCGAATATTTGGCATTAGGAATACCTAAAGAATGGATACAGCCCATTCAAAATCTAGGATTTAATAGTTTAGAAGCATTGAGAGAAGCCAATCCTAACAAATTGTTCAATGATTTGTGTGGTGTGAAGAAAAAAATGAAATTGGAAATCAAAAATCCTACCATTGAGGAAGTAAAAAAATGGCTTGAGAAAAAAATAAATTAACCACCGTTTTTTATCTAATTAATGATAAATTTATATAATCTTTAAAAAATAGAAGTCGTATACTGCTTCAAAAATATTAAAAAATACATGGAAACATTTGAAGATATTAGAATTGTAGAAAAAGAAAGCCTTGTAGATATGAAATTTACCAAAGAAGATGTGCTTTCTAACGATGAGGTGAAGAGAAGATTAAGAGGAATTTATTTGACCAAGGCAGAATCGCTGGGCAATAATTTTAAAGAAAAAGTAAAGTTGTTTTTTAAAACAGCTACTAATGAAATATGTGCCGTAGAAACCACCATTTGGCAAGCCAATGAAGAACATGTAACCTTGAAAGGCGGTATCAATGTACCTACCAAAGCGGTATGTGCTGTTGAGTTTTAAGGCTAGTGATTTCTTTGGTGGCAATGACATTTTTTCTATTGAGAGAGTACATAGAGAAAATGTCATTTTTGTTTTAGAAACAATTTCTTAAAAATGAGAAAGAATAGACATCCGTAATTTTAATAGCAAATTTATGAGAATAAAAAACAATATCTTTGGTGTTTTGGCAGTAGCAATATTATGCTGCAATACAGGCTATTGCAAAAATGTAAAGCACACCCTCTACATCAATAAAGGATTGATGAAAACGGTCAATAATTATGCACAGTTGCCCTATATTGCCTTCAATTTTACCCCTAAATTTGCCTCTGCCAATGCCCACATGGTGCTAACAGTTGGCGATTCGTTGCTATTGACAATCAAAAATACAGATAGCCAAGCACATGCCTTCACGGTTCAAAACACTGCGGTAGCCAATATTGCTGTGCCAGCACAAGATTCTGTTAAAATAAAGTTGAAAATGAATCAAATGGGTACTTACATATTTTATGACCCTACAGAGTATCCCAAAAACAGGTATTTGGGCTTGGCAGGGTTGATTGCTGTAGATACTAAGCCCACTTACAAAAGCTATTATTGGAATTTCAAAGAACATGATGCTACATTCAATAACCAACTGGATAAAAATGTTGCCGTAAATTGGGATACTTATTATCCTAGTTTTTTTACTTGTAATTCATTGAGTTATCCCGATTCCGGCAAAGATACCACTGCCAATATTTTAGGCAATGTTGGCGACACGATACATATTTTTATGGCAAATACAGGTCAGGCACAGCACGCCATTCATTTTCATGGATTTCATAGCAAAATCATTCAAACCAATAAATACAAAAAGTATATTGGTTTTAGTAAAGACTCATTCCCATTGGAAAGTATGCAAACAATGGTGCTAGAATTGGTGTTGGATAAGGCAGGGGCTTATCCTGTACACGATCATAATTTACTTGCAATGACTGGCAATAAAATGCATCCTTACGGAATGATGTTAATTATTAATGTAAAATAATTCAATCAGATGAAGCTACTTTCTTATAAATATTTTGGAATTGCATTTATAGCAATGCTTTTGAGTGCAATTAATTTTGAAGCCACTGCTCAAAGAATATATCGGGATACGGTATATCTTCAAAACTATGGAGAAATAACGCTGTGGGACAACACTACCGCATTTCTTTACAGCTTTACCTATAACGAAAAGCAACCTGCATTTTTGCCAGGTAAGATTATTGAAGTGGAAGAGGGCGATTCGGTACATATATTCTCTAGGTCTATTTCCAATGATGGATTTCATACCATTCACCTTCATGGTTTAGATGTAAATACCATCAACGATGGCGACCCCATGACTTCGTTCCCATTGTCGCCCTATTCTGAGTTTACCTATAAGTTTTTGGCAACACATGCTGGTACATTTATATACCATTGCCATGTAGGCGATGTGATGCACGTTCAGATGGGTATGTATGGATTGCTGATTGTCAAGCCAAAAGGTAGCAAAAAAACAGCTTGGACGGGTGGACCTTCTTACAATAAAACCTACTCGTGGCTAACTTCAGAATTGGACAAATTTTGGCATGAAAACACCCCTTATGCCATGATGAATGAATTCAAAATTCCTGTATTCAAGCCCGATTATTTTTTGGTAAATGGGAAAAGCAAACAGCAACTAAGCGACACATCTACAGCAATAGTTGCGAGTACTAAAGAAAAAGTATATTTGAGGCTTGCCAATATTGGTTTTTACAAACATCAATTTATATTTCCAGCCTCGCTCAATGCAGAGGTGGTAGATTCTGATGGACGCCCACTACCAAAATCGTTTGTAGCCGACACAGTAAATATAACGCCAGGAGAAAGATATGGTGTGATGTTGCAGTCGTCTAATGCTTTGCTTTCGTTTGTGAAAATTAATTTCATAGATATGTTTACCCAGCAAATCAAAGGTACAGAGCAAGTACCTATCAATATAGTACAAAATGTAGGGGTAGATGACAAAAATAATACAAAGAAAATGATAGGGTTATCGCCCAATCCTGCCAAAGAAAGACTCTCAATACATATAAATGCCAAAGGCAGCAAAAATTATGGGATTAAAATAAAAGATTTGTTTGGAAGGCAATTGATGGAACTATGGTGTGAAGGATTTGAAAGTAAGGACATAGATATTGCTTCATTGCCATCGGGTATTTATATTGCCGAAGTAGCTTTGGATGAATATACGATTAGTGAAAAATTCATCAAAGAATAAGGCGATGAAGATAGAGTGACCTTAATCATGTATAAAAAAATTATTCTCCTTGATTTCATTTTTTAGGTTATACGACCCTATTCGCCTGCTTGCAGTATTGGTGTTGATAGCCGCCATTCGTTTACCTCATATTTTGCTGGGCTTGCCTATATCTGTCGCTCAAATGGATTATATGTTAGTAGGCGAGCGTCTGGCTCAAGGTTTTTCTATGTACAGTGCTACATTTGATACCCTAGAACCCCTATCAGCAGCTTTTTACTGGCTAGCTTATCTACTATTTGGCAAATCGTTTGTTTTCTTGCAAGTTTTTGGAATGCTGCTGGTGTACTTTCAAGCTATTTATATCACTATTGTATTTAATATAGACAATGTATTTGACGAGCGTAGTACGTTGCCTGGGGTGGTATATGTTATTTTTGCAAGTCTATTTTTTGATATGCTTTATGTAAGTCCTATTTTACTGGGTATTTCTTTCCTTATTCCTGTATTCCATTGGCTGTTTCAAAATCTGAAAATAGATAGCAAAGAAGAGAATGTGTATTTTTCAGGAATATTTGTGGGATTAGCTTCATTGTTTCAGCTACATTTGGCTTTTTTTATAATTTTGGTGTTGGTGTATTTGGTCTTGTTTATCAAGCCTAGTACTAGAATTTATCTTACCGTAATCATTGGTTTCGTTATACCATGGCTATGTGTAGGTCTGTATTACTATTTGATGGAAGGCAGCAACCCATTGATTCAATATTTATATTTGATAAAAATCAGTGACCCGCTAGAGAAATTAGTCTCGAATAAATCTATTTTATTGCTGGTGTGCCCTATGATTCTTGTATTTGTATTGGGCGTGGTGTACACTTTCAATTATAGCCGATACGTCAATTACCAATACAACATTATAAAAATCATGGGTCTATACACTATCATCGCTATACTTATACTGCTATTTATGAAAAGCAGGCAGCCCTGCTATTTGGTGGTATTGATGCCAAGTCTTGTTTTTTTTAGTACCCAGTATTTTCATCATATCCGTTCTTTTTGGTTTGGCGAATTGCCTTTTGCCATTTGTAGTTTGGCATGTATATTTATCAGTTATGGTACCCTTTCGCCATCTGTAAACAAGCTGTTGAAAATAAATTTGGGAAACATAGTGCTAGTGCCCGATGCTTCATATCAAGATTTGACCCATAAACGAATACTTGTACTAGGCGATTCGAGAGGGCCATTTCTTTACGGTAGCCCAGGCAGCCCTTATATCAATTGGCGATTTGCCAAGTCAATATTTACCAATAAAAGTGATTATGAAAAAACATCAGAAATATACCAATGGCTAAAAGCAGAAAAGCCCGAAGTAATTATAGATGAAAACAATATTGTTCCTTTTCTTTTTGCATCTATACCCGCACTAAAAAAACAATATACCAAAAGAGGTTTCGAAGATGTGTATGAATTGGTGAGGTAAATAGCCTACGACTTCCCTCGAATTTGAAACCTATAAGGCGATATGTGTTGATAATCAATTTTTTAATTTTTTTTTGGTGTAAACCACAGTTAACCCTAAAAATCGCAATAAAAATCCTAATCCTATTATTTCTATTGCTTCGCAATTAGAATACTAGCTTTGAAATACTATTAGAAACATGGAAAGTCATATTTTATAGTTTTCAGATGGTAATTTTGGGTTAATAATAGACTTTATGTAAGTAAGGCTTCCCCAAACAAAATGATGCTTTTGTCGCTCATTTTTCTATTGTAGGCTATTAGCTCCCACTCATTCAATCCACAAAATCTTGCAAATAAGAAAATCGTTGGGCTAATCTACCTTCCTCTGCCACCATGCCACTTCGCAGGTTGCCTGAAAAATTATTCGTAAGCAAATCGGGAAGTACGGTTTCCATGAGTTGCTTACCAAATCCCTCACTTGCATACCTTGGTATTTCGCCAGGCAAATTGTCGATGGCCATCACAGTGATGTTTTTTTCATCAGAAAATGGTGGTTCTAGCAAGCCTGTAAATCTATTGAAGTCATAGGCAGGATTGTCGATGGTACTTGGTCGGATGGTCGATGGAATAGAGCCGCCAATGTCGCAAGTGATATCAGCGATAACCTTAATATTAAAATCGGTTTGTTTGATTTGCTCTAGGCTAAACAATTCTGGGGCTAATGGATTCCAATATGCTGCCGCAATAAGCAAATCTGTAAATGGAAAAAAGTCGTGGAAGTGCGAACGATAACGGTCAGGATGATGGAAAAATTCTTCCCTTGAATACGGCTGTGCATTTATGGTTTTATGATAATCAGATGAATGAAGTTGGGTAAATATTGGTTCCTCGTAGGCTACGGTTTTAAAATCCGAAGGCGACACTTGTTTTATTTGCAATAAATTTAAAATTTCAATTGCTCCAGCGGCTACTCTGCCACCGCCAGTAATAGCAATGCGAATAGGAGGTAGTATTATTTTTTTCAATTCATTCTTTAAATCCTCAAAATCAAAACAGTCAAAAGCTCTTTTCAACTGAAACAACTGATATCTTTTACCATACATCATCAACCCATTGTATGCACCTACTATGCCTGCATATTTGCCAAAGGCAATGATTCTATTGCCTTGTGGGTTTACTAAAGCCTCGTAATCTATTAACCGAATGTTGTTTTGCAAAATGGCTTGCAGCAGCTTTTTGTTGTGTGCTTGTTTCTTGATGGTATGCGAAAAAAACAAGTAGGTTTTGTTGGGTATTAGTAAGTGGGTGGGTACTTCTTTGATGCCTATCAACACATCGCAATCGGTCAGATCTTCTTGCAACGCAATCCCAGCATTTACATACTCCTTATTGGGAAAGCAACGTACGTCACTTGGCTGCACTACTATAGCAACACTGTACTGTTGCATTACTTCCAAACATTGGTTAGGCAATAAAGCCACCCTCTTGTCGGTAGGTATTCGCTCTTCTCTTAAAATTCCTATTTTTAGTTTCATTTTCCCAGACTAATAACTAGGCTTTGATACGGCTTTGCTGTCTAAAAAGTGGCCTCGATAATCGGTTTTTTAAAGAAGTATATATTTCATAAATAAGAAAGACCAATACACTACACAACATTCCCAAAATGGCACCAAAATAAGTATCTATAAAAAAATGTTGCATCAAATAAATACGAGAAACACCCACCATCAAAGCAGCCAAAAACCATAAAAGACCAGTCTTTTTGTTCTTCGCAATCAATGCCATAAATGTAAAAACACAAAACGCTGCCGAAGTGTGCCCAGATGGAAAGCTATTGTAAGCGTGTATCTCTAGGTCTTTTACAAAATAAATTTGGTCAAGATTTTTAAAAAAACGTATTGGGCGGTCATAATCGGAAAATACTTTTAATTTGAAAAAATGGGTCAATATAGTGGAAATAATGAATGCCGTGCCGCCAACAATAGCCTGATAAATATTGCGAAACAGTACATATACCAGCATACACACCAAACTGACTCCATCGCCCAAATAAGTAAATGCTAGAAAAAAATAATCTAACAAAAGATGGTGTTGGGTATTGAGCCACAGCTCTGCCTCTCCCTTGGGTATTTGCAATATTACCCAGCTACCCAGCAATAGGTACATCATCATGCAGATGAAAAAGTACCTATTTGCTTTGAGCAATGAAAACAGTATCATTTATGTAACTATATTCAAAATGGATGTAATACAACGCAACTACGCCTGCACTTTATTATTCAACACTGCAATGGCTTGAGCAATTCTTTGTGCAGTTTCATGGCTGCCAATCAAGGCAATCAGCTGCATCAAATCTGGTCCAGAACCGACGCCTGTAATGCACACACGCAACGCTTGCATTATTTTGCCAATTTTTGCGTCATTTTTTTCAAGTACCACATTCAAGGTAGATTTTACCTCGTCGGCATTAATATCATTGGCTGCCAATTGTAGTGCCGAGCCAAACTGACCTATAATATTGGCCACCTCAGCATTCCATTTGCTACTCACTACAGCTTCATCATATACGGTAGGGGCTACGAAAAAGAATTTGCCGTCTTTCCAAAAATCTTGGGGAAATATTACCCTTTCTTTCAGTTGGCCACAGATTGCGGCAGCCTTTTCTAGGCTACAATTGATATTGTTTTTGGCCAAATCAGCCAAAAGATATTCTGCCAATTGGTCATCGGTTTTTTCTTTGAGGTACTGTTGGTTGAACCACTTGGCTTTGTTGATGTCAAATTTTGTCCCTGATTTCCCTATTCGCTCTATGGTAAAGGCTTCTACGAGTTGTTCCATAGAAAAAATCTCCTGTTGAGTGCCAGGATTCCAGCCCAAAAATGCCAAGAAATTGACCAATGCTTCTGGCAAATATCCCTCATTCTTAAAGCCTGCTGCAAACTCTTGTGTAAATGGGTCTTGCCATTCCATTGGGAATATAGGAAAACCGTGTTTGTCGGCATCACGCTTGCTCAGTTTTCCATTGCCATCAGGCTTCAAAAGCAATGGCAAGTGGGCAAATTGCGGCATGGTATCTTCCCAGCCCAAATATTTGTATATAAGCACGTGAGTAGGTGCCGAGGGCAACCACTCTTCACCACGAATTACGTGTGATATGTTCATCAGATGATCATCTACCACATTTGCCAAATGGTACGTAGGCATGCCATCCGATTTCATCAGCACTTTATCATCAAGTGTTGAAGAGTGCCACATTACCCAGCCTCGCACCAAATCGTTGAGTCGAATCTCGTCTTTGCGTGGCACTTTTAGGCGAATCACATACGCCTCGCCCGCTTCTAATTTTTTCTTTACTTCATCTTCGGGCAGCGTCAATGAATTTTTCATACGCACCCTAGTGATGGAATTGTATTGTGGTGAAGCAACTTTCGCAGCTTTCAATTCTTCACGCATGCGGTCAAGCTCTTCTGGCGTATCGAAGGCATAGTAAGCATTGCCATCTGCGACCAGCTTTTGGGCATACTGCATATACATGCTTTTTCGCTCCGACTGGCGGTAGGGTGCAAAAGGCCCACCCTCGCTAATGCCCTCATCAATCTTGATGCCTACCCAGGCCAGGGCATTCAATATATAATCTTCCGCACCAGGCACAAATCTAGTTTGGTCAGTATCTTCTATTCTCAGCAACATTTTGCCACCATGTTTTTTGGCAAATAAATAATTATACAATGCAGTTCTTACACCGCCTATATGCAATGCACCAGTAGGGCTAGGGGCAAATCTTACTCTTACTTCTCTTTCCATTTTTTAATAATAATTCAATTGTCAAAGGTAGGGGTATTTTTTGGGGTTTTTGAGAAAA
>JAAFID010000108.1 GCA_013297765.1 Cytophagales bacterium
TACTGCTACTGTAACACAAGAAGGTGCTGATGATTTAGCTGTTCCTGTAGAAGCTCCAGTTTCAGAAGTAGGTGAAAAAACGGAAGAAGCTGTACTTTGGGTTGCTGAAAAACAAACTTTCAAAGGAGATTTCAATAAATTCATTGCTAAGGAATTAAAGTTTCCTGTACAAGCTCAAAACGAGGGAATTAATGGAAGAGTGGTTGTAGAATTTGTAATTGAAAAAGACGGTTCTGTAACAGGAGTTAAAGCTATTAAAGGAATAGGTTTAGGTTGTGATGAAGCAGCTGAAAATGTGGTTAAGCTAACTTCAGGAATGTGGACTCCAGGAAAGAATAATGGTCACCCAGTGCGTTTGAAAATGATGCTTCCCGTATCCTTTAAAATAGCAGGAGAAGATTGATTGTTATAATTTTTTTGAATTTACATTTACTCCAATAAATATTAAAAAAAGGTAAATAATGAATTTAATTATTTACCTTTTTTTTAATATTGTTTAACAAATTAGTATATGAGGTTTAATTTACACAATTTAAATACTTATGGAATTTCTATTGAATTTTATAAAATCTTATTATAATAACAATAAAGTGACTAGAATAACTCCATATTAATTGACTATTTTAATATAAATTACTTAGAAAAACTAAAAGTATTTTCTAATAATTAGATAAACTTTTACGTATAGAACTCCCTAAATGGAATTAGGTTTGGTTGCGACGAAGAGGCTGAAAGGGTCATCAAATTAACCAGTGGAATGTGGACACCAGGAGAAGACAATGGCCATGCTGTAAGGTTAAAAATGGTGCAAGCAATATATTTTAAAATGCCTGAAAATCAATAGATGAAAAAAGTACCTGTTTTAGGAATTGTTAAAATTGTATTAGGAATATTTTTTGTGGCAATTGGTTTATTTTATGCCATCTATCCAGAAAGTATAGACATAGTAGCACCCCCAATTACTCGAATTTTGGGGTTGCTATTTTTTGTGCGAGGTGCTTTTAGAATTTACACCGTTTATAAATCTGATTTTAAAGATGAGTTTTAATTTTGTTACTTGGCTTGTCAAATTAGTTATTGGCTTTTTTGTGCTGATGTTGGCTTTTTCATGCCACTCACCTTCAAACCAAACGAAGGAAGAAGAGACTATTTCAAAAAAAATAATTATTTATGCCGATGATATTTGTAAAGAAATATTAGAAGCAGAAAAAACAGTATTTGAAAGCCAAAACCCAAATGCCAATTTGCAAATTGTGTATGGCGACGAGCATGTGGTAACCACTAGTATTTTTCAAGATTCCGCCCGATTGGTATGTCTTACCCGCCCCCTAAATAGTGGTGAAGTAAAATATATTCAATCAAAATCATATTCTACCAAATCAATAAAAATTGCCGAAGATGCGATTGTGCTTATTGCCAACAATCACAATTTGACCAATACCATAGTCTGGGATAGTTTATCGGGAATGCTACAAAAGGGAAACAAAAATGAAAAAATAGTATTTGTCATTGATAAAAATCAGTCTGGGCATTTGAAATACTTGGCTCAAAGAACAAAAATTGTAGAAGATAAAATGAACATTTATGCTGTGGAAGATAGTGTCAGATTGTTTGAATATATACGAAGTCATGACAACGCTATAGCGCTTGTGCCGCTAAGCTGGGTAGAAAATATCCTTCTAAAAAATACTGTTGCTGAGCAGTCAAAAATGAAAATTATTTCCATCACCAATACTGAACGGGGTGAGGAAGTAATGCCCGATCAATACCATTTGTCCAACGGTACTTACCCCTTGAGCAAGGGCGTGTATTTGAATTTGAAGGGAAATGTAGCCGACGATGCTGCCAATTTTGTAAATTTTTGCATGAAAGATGTAGGGCAATTGATTGTATTGAAAATGGGACTATTGCCTGTAGATATGCCATCTAGAGCATATTATGTGAAGTAAAATTGACGTTAAGATAAAGATTTCAATATTTTATAAGTTCATGTTTTGCGTGTTTGAAAATTGCTCTCAAATTATTTTTGGAACGGTTTTTATTTAATGTTTTTTACTGCTAAGTTTTTTCTAATTTAGAATTCTAAAATTTAATTTATTACTACAGATGAGAAAATCAATGTTGAGTTTGGCAATTTTGACCACACTATCGGGATATGTGTGTGCACAAAACTTAGAAACGGGTATTAAGCACCTTGAACTGGAGCAATACGAACGAGCCAAGGCGATTTTTAAAAATTTAATTAAATCTGAATCTAAAAAAGGCAAACCTAGTTTTTACCTAGGTGAAGTATATTTGGAAACAGAAAAACTAGATTCCGCAAAATATTTTTTCATGGAAGGCATAAAAAATGATGATGCTGAACCACTCAATTACGTAGGCATGGGGCAACTGAGCTA
The DNA here is from genome assembly GCA_013297765.1 of Cytophagales bacterium. Taxonomy (GTDB): domain Bacteria; phylum Bacteroidota; class Bacteroidia; order Cytophagales; family Cytophagaceae; genus REBA01. Next base: position 2,400 of record JAAFID010000108.1, read on the forward strand.
TGATAAGAACCCTACAGAAGGAAAACGTAATTTTGATAAAGCTTTGGAATTGTCAAAATCAAAAGACACTAAAGTATTGGGCTACATAGCAAAATATTATACCACTGGTGCTAAAAAAGATTTGACACAGGCCACTACATTGCTAGAAAAAGCCATAAAATCGGACAGTAAAAATCCAGAGCCACTGTTGTTGCTAGGCGATGTATATTTAGAGAAAAACGATGCAGGTCAAGCAGTAGCCAAGTACGATCAAGCACTAAAGCTGAGGGCAAACTTACCAGAGGCCTATGTGAGAAAAGGTAAAATATATGTGCGGGCAAAAAACTATCAATTAGGATTGACAAACTATGAAGAAGGCGTTAAAATAGACCCAAATTATCCACCATTGTATAGAGAGATAGGCGAGCTATACAACAAGTTTGGCAAATATGCAAAGGCAATTGAAGCCTATAAAAAGTATGTTGCCATGACCGACAAAAGCTATGATACCGATTTAAGGTATGGTCAATTTTTATATCAAGCAAAGGATTATAAAGCGGCAGTTGCAACTTTGGGTAGCTTGCCTGAAAGAGAAAATAGTTTTTACCTATACCGTATGCTGGGATACTCGCACTACGAAACTGGCGACTACGACAAGGGTACAGCCTATATGACAAAATTTTGGGCAAGTGTGCCAGAAGCAAAAATAATAGCCAAAGATTATGAATACAATGGAAAATTGCTGGCAAAAAAAGGGCAAGATTCGTTGGCTATTTTCAATTTAAAAAAAGCCATAGACATAGATACCGCTAACACTGATTTGTATGGCGAAATTGCCAATATGTATATGACAAAAAAACGGTTCAAAGATGCAGCTACTATTTACACTCAATTTTGTGCCAAAGGATTGTGTAAAGCTCAAGATTATTTGAATTTTGGAAGAGCATTGTACCAAGACAAGCAGTTTTCAAGTGCTGATTCATCATTTAAAAAACTGACTCAACTATCGCCCACTTGGCCCAATGGGTATTTGTGGAGAGCAAAGACGAACCATATTCAAGATCCACAAATAAAATCGGGTATTGCATTGCCACACTATGAAAAATTCATAGAATTGACCAAGGCAGAACAAGAAAAATACAAAACTGATTTGGTGGAAGCCTACAAATACGTAGGTGCATACCAAATGCAAGTAAAGAAAAATAAAGTTGCCGCCGATGCTGCTTGGCTTAAAGTAAAGGAATTAAAACCTGATTTTAAAGAAGTAGATGAATACTTGAAAGCAAATTATTAACAGCAAAACATTTAATAAAAAACCTCTTTCGAATTTTGGAAGAGGTTTTTTTTATTGTTGTACATTGAGTACTGTTTAAAAAAATCAAATTGGATATTTTCAAATATATTTGTATTAATGGCTTTAGACTTCTTTAGCCAAAATATCCTTTATATTTGTACTCCTAAATTTGTTCCCGATTGAATGCGTAAACTTGTACTAATTGCCCTGCATGTATTTTTAGTTTCAATAAGTGTCTTGGCTCAATTAAAGACTGTTATTTGTGAATCTTTTGACAACAATAGAAGACATTGGTTGGTAGCAGAAAATGATCAAGAAACAATTACATTGAAAAATGGGCAACTAGATTGGGATAGAAAATCGGCAGAACCCAAATTTATATGGCAAAAATTTGACATTGATTACAATCAAGATTTTGAAATCGAAACTAGTGTTCGACCAATACGGGTGGGCGAGTTTGGCATAGTGTGGGGCGGGCAAGATGGCAACAATGCCCATTGTTTTACGCTTAAAAATAACCAATTTCAAATTGCCGAGATAAGCAATGGAGCGTGGAAATATATCAAACCATTTACCACCTTTGCTTCACAAAATAATAATCAATTGATATTAAAAATAAGAAAACAAGGAAGTAAATTACTTTATTCTATCAATTCTAAACAAGTATATGAAACTATTTTCTTAGGTATCAAAGGTAAAAAGATAGGATTTACCTCCTTTACCCCCAATCATATTGCGATAGATTATTTACAAATACTTACAGCAAATAATGAAATAAATACCAACCCCAAAATTAGTTTTTCGGAACCACCACAATTAATTGCTCAGGTGAATACCCCTTTTGATGAACTGGCTCCTATAATTAATACATCAGGCAATAAGATGTATTTTGCTAGACGCAATTTTCCAGAAAATGCGGGGGTTGAAAAAAAAGATGATATATATACCAGCAGTTTAGACAAATCTGGCTTGTGGTCAGCAGTTACCAATGTAGGCTTGCCATTCAACAATGCAAATTACAACTATGTATGTAGTGTTTTACCTGGCGATAGTTTATTTCTATTGGCGAATGCCTATAGTACTGACAAATCAATGCTTTCTCAAGGTGTCTGCTGGGGCAAAAAAGACAAAGACACCGCTACTTTTGCACAACCGATATTGATTAAAGATTTTTATAGTCTAAATTCTAAAAATGATTTTTCTCTTTCCCTAAATCAGAAGGCAATATTGATGGCCATAGAGCGGCGAGATACTTATGGTAAAAATGATTTGTATGTAAGCCTAGAGCAAGATGGGATTTGGAAAGAGCCTATAAATTTGGGAAAAGTAATCAATACCACGCAAGACGAATTGTGTCCATTTTTAGGTCCAGATTTACATACGCTCTATTTCTCCTCTCGTGGGCATGCAGGCCTGGGCGAGGCCGACATTTTTGTAGCTACCCGATTAGACGATACATGGAAACGATGGACCACCCCCACAAACCTAGGTACACCTGTGAATAGTGAATTTTTTGATGGGTATTTTAATTTTGCCCCCCTAGACAACAAAGCATATTTTGTAAGCGAGACAGAAAACAAACATGATATATTTACAGTACCCCTGCCCAAATCTTTGCAATATAAACCTACGGTAACACTGCAAGGAACAATTGTAGATATAGAAAGCACCAAGCTAATCCCCGCACAGATTTCTTGGACAAAGTTGAATACCAACGAAACAGTAACTGTTTCTAGCGATGATGGCATATATACATTGGAGATACCTTCTGATTCTATAGGAATTGTCTCCATTTCTACATTGAATTATTACACTCTTGAAGACACCATAATACCAATAAGACCTTTTTATGGTAAAAATCAATTGGTGAAAAGAGATTTCAAGATGAAAAAAAATTCACTAGCTAAAAAGCTGGTGATGAACAATATTTTGTTTGGCAGAGGGCACACTGAGTTGAATACTAGCTCATTTTTAGAAATAGATAAATTGTATGCAATGATGATTGCCGATACCGCTATGTGTATCGAGATTCGTGGGCATACCGACAATCAAGGCGACCCACAGCTAAACATTGATTTGTCTCAAGTTCGTGCCAATACTATAAAAAAATATTTAACTGAAAAAGGTATTAGCACCAAAAAAATAGCTGCAAGAGGATTAGGTGGTGCATACCCAATTGCCAATAATCGAAACGAATACACTAGAAAACTAAACCGTAGGGTAGAAATAGTAATCATTTCTTCTCAAACAAAGCAATAGGCTCTATTTTATTATATCACTATTTGTGCGACAACAAATTGCCTTGTCAGTATTTTTATCGCTTCACACCTATCATTGGGTTATAACCATTTAATTCCTTGGGGTAGCTACCGCTGCCGTTGTAAACCCGCTTACGAGGGTGTACTTTACAAGCAGGCGAGCATGCACCCTCCATTTCCCAGCCACAGTTTTCGCAAATAGGTACATGCACGTTGCACTCTGGATTGGCACAATTGACCATGCGGTCGCTGATGACGCCACATACAAAACAAGTAGAAACTATTTTTGGGTTCACTTGATTTACATCTACCACTACCCTATTGTCGAACACATAGCATTTGCCTTCAAAATCTTCGCCCCCTTCCTCTATACCATATTTGATGATACCTCCATGCAATTGATATACATTCTCAAAACCTTGTTCTAACAAATAAGCACTGGCCTTTTCGCACTTGATACCACCTGTACAGTAGGTTAATATTTTTTTGTTTTTGAATTGCTGTAGGTCTTTTACTTGTTCAGGAAAATCTCTAAAATTTTCTATGTCTAGGGTTACAGCATTTTTAAATCTGCCTACATGATGCTCATAGTTTGATCGTACATCAAGTACCACCACGTCTTCGGCATCTTTCATGGCTTTAAATTCGGCTGGGGAAAGATGTATCCCTGTTTGCTTATTAGGGTCTATATGCGAAAGGCTAGAATTTACTATTTCAGGCTTTACCCGAACATATAATTTTTGAAAGGCATGAATGGGCGAGGTATCTATTTTAAAATCTATATGTGAAAATCGGGGGTCGGCTTTGAGCGTATTCATATATACCTCGCAATCTTGTTTACTACCCGAAACGGTGCCGTTTAATCCCTCATGAGCGATGATGATGCGACCTAATATATTATTTTTGATACAAAATAAATGGTGCTCTTCTCGAAAAGCTTCTGGGTCTGCTATAGGTGCATAGCAGTAGTAAAGTAATATGCTGTATTGTGTTTCCATAAATTGAACAACCTTAGGTTCAAACTAAGTGTTTAGCAAAAATACAAAATTGGTGGTTTTGGGCAAAGTTTAAAATAAATGTAACTATACCATACGCATAAAATAACTACACTGCCTTTGCAGGATTGCCAAAAACTGTTTCACCATTTTTTACATCGGCAACTACTACAGATCCTGCACCAATTCTAGCTTTTTTGCCAATAGTTACGCCACTAACTATAGTAACGCCCGAGCCTATAAATGCTAATTCTTCTACCACAACGCCTGCCCCTACTACGCTGCCAGAGCCTAGTTGCACCATGTTATGCAACACTGCATCTTGCTCTACAATTGCTCCAGAATGTACGATACAGTTGTTGCTCACCGTAGCACCTACATTAATGATTGCACCAGCATTAATAAAATTGCCATACCCAATTGCTGCATCGGGCGATACATAAGCCCGCTGATGTACAGCATTTACAGGCATTACCTTTCGTTTTTCAATAATAGTAGCTACCAGCGAAGCTCGCAATTTATTGTCGTCGGTGGCCACAAAAGCATCACATTTTTTGCCTATGTATTTGAGAAAACCATCGTCATCGGTACTGCCTAGTACAGACACTTCTCCTATTTCGGTATTGTGTAGTTGCCTGTCATCGTCTAGAAAACAATACACATCCATATTGTTACTTTTAAAAATTTCGAGTGCTACTTTGCCTATGCCTTTGGCACCTATTATCATTACGGGATTTTGTTCCATATCTATTTTTTCACAAAGATAGTTTTAAAAAATGAGCGTTGAAAAATCATTTTTTTGCTTACAATTTACTCAATATTGTATTGCCAATGGTACATTGTAAACAAGATTTGCTTTTGCAATAGTTGTTGTGCAGCCCTATTAACGCTTGCGAGTCAAAGGCTGTATTTACAGGCTGCCCCAACGATTGCCAGTAGGCTGTAATATTGTTTTGCTCGGCAGCAATGGTTTCTAAAAATTGTATGGCTCTGTCCATGTATTCTTGCTGACTTTTTTCTTTGGAATAGCAAACTAGTAATGGAACAACGGTATTTAAAATCAAATTTTCGATGCTACTCTTGCCAATAGATTTGGGTTTTAAAGCCGATGGTTTGTCAAATACATAATGATTATCCCAATAGCCAGAAAGATTTACTTTGAATATTTCTGCCAATTGTGTGTAAGAATCTGCCTCTAATATTTTTGAAAATAAATGCTGCCGCTGCGAGAGCAATGACGCTAGCTCGGCAAGGCGAATGGTGGGGAAATTTGGTGGTCGCATTTTGGAAAACTTCCATTCATTGCCTGTCATTTTATAAGATAGCAAATCATATTTTTTTGCCAAATACTGGTATTCTTTTTTTAAAGCAAGCGGATAGTCTTCTTGAAAATAATCATCTAACAAACCTGCATGCCCCAGTAGCAATGCTTCTAGTTCAAATACCTTTGCTGTTTGCTTTGCTAAAATTTTGAATGATAATTTTTCACTTAGCGTAAGCATAGCTTGGCTATTGATTTTAAAACCAAAATTCTTTGCAAGCAATTGGTAAGCGGTTTCTTCCCAATCGTAGTTATTTTTTACCAATAGCTGTAATACTTCAGCCGACTTTTGCTCTAGTCGCTCGGTCATCACTCGGTCTAGCATAGCCAATTTGACTAATCCATCTACTTCAGGAAATGTATTTTCACAAGGAATTTTATTCTTGTTTTTCAATAATCCATCAAACTTGGCAATCAGCAATGGGTCTATTCTATTGTTTAATACAATAGTGGGTACATATCCTAATTGCAAATTTTTGATGGGTGCATCGTCTTTCCATACTACGTGCAGTATCACGTTGTCATAGGCAGCATCGGTATGGTGTTGGTGAGCAATCCAATCTGACGACCGGTAGTGAATCTCTACATTGCCATGCCATTCTAGCTGGCCAATTTTAATTTTTGCCATCGAAAAATCTGGCCCCGAATGATGATTGTGAAAGCCTGGTGAATAGATGCTGACCACTTGCCCTTGCGTAGTCACTAGGCCTTCTTTATTGAATAGCTGATGCTGCCAAGCATAGTGGAGAAATTCTTCACGCATAGTAGATTGGGGGATAATAAAAGAAATGACTTTCCAAAACTAAATCAAAAATATGACACAGTGAAATGCTCTTTATCTATACAAACGAAAAATAAATTTCAAATAACCCTGTAACTTTTTAAACTTTCTGTATTATGGCTATAGAATTTTAAAATAAGAATTTAATTAAATCGCTAAATAAAAAGCTGTGTATAGCACCACCATTGGCATTGATGACATAAAGCTAGAAGAGCAAACCATTGCTTTGGCAAAGAAAGATCCAGCACAATTTCGTGTGTTGTATGAGCAATATTACAAGCAAATATTTCTCTACATATACCGAAAACTAAACGACAAGGAAATTACGGCCGACCTATGTTCACAGGTATTTCTAAAGGCTATGACCAATATTCAGCAATATACCCACCAAGGCTTACCATTCTCGGCATGGCTGTATCGCATAGCCAGCAACGAAGTAATGCAATACTTTAGACACCATGCTAAAGTAAGAAATGTAATGGTAGACGACGATATGGTTCAGCGTATTTGCGAGGAGTCTGAGGGTCCAGAGGAGGAAGAGTTAAAGCAACACATAGAAAGCATCATAACCGCCCTGCCCATCGAAGAAGTAGAGTTGATAGAGTTACGATTTTATGAAGGAAAATCTTACAAAGAAATTGCATATATCAAAAACATAACAGAGGTGAATGCCAAAACTAAGGTGTGGAGAATAGTAGAAAAAATAAGAAAGCACATCAAAAACATAAGATAACATGACCCAAAAATATAAAATTATGTCGCATCAAAACGAGCTATCGGATAGTGAAATCAATAGCTACAAAGATTTTGATGGTTTATTAGCCTTGCATAATAAAACATCAAAACAATGGAAAATAAAAGCAATAATGTACTCGACTATTTTAGTAGCTACAGTTACCACCATTGCTTATGTGTACTTGGAAAACAAAGAAACACTCGGGGATAAAAATCCTGCCAAAGCAATAACTGCTAAGCCTACAAAGAGTGAAACTACATTCTCAAAATTAGAAAGTAGCAATAAGAATCAAGTGGAAACCCATAGAGAAGCAAGTGTAAAAATAGAATCCAATATACCGCAAAATCAAAAAAATACTGTTGGGAAATCAAACTCAACTAAACTTAGCAAACCAGCAGATGAAGTAAAATCTACCGTACAGAGCGGCTTTGAAGAGGCACAACCCGCAGGCGGCTATCCTGCATTGTATGACTTCTTCAAGCAGAACGTTCAGTACCCTGAGCAATCGAAAAAACAAAAAATCGAAGGCTCTGTACTGGTAGAATTTTATGTCAATGAAAAAGGCAAGCCTGTTGAGGTCACTATTCTCAAAGGCATCAATACCGAGCTTAACGAAGAAGCCATAAGGCTAATAAAATCAATGCCTACATGGCAACCTGCACTGGTAGAAGGCAAACCAGTAAGTATGAAATTAACCATACCGCTTACGTTTCAAATTCATTCAAATTCAAACTAAAAACCAGCTATGAAAAAATCTATTCCTTATCTATTTGCATGGATTTGTTGCTACAGCTTTGCTACAAAGGAAATCTGTGCACAAAAGAATTTCACTACCGCCATTACTTTATCTAAAGAAAAAGTATTGCCTACCTATACTGAATTTGCTGACCTCGACAATGATGGCAATCAAGATATTTTCTCCGTCGGGGCAGATTCACTAGGAATGCTGAGCATTTCTATTTGGCAACAAAAATTAGAAAATCAGCAATCGTCATTCATTAAAATAGATTCTTTATTTGACTCCACTTTTAGCAACCGTGTCGAAAAGTTAAATGTAAAACTTGCCGACATTGACAACGATAACGATATAGATTTTATACTTACCAGCAAAGATTCCAATGAATCAAAACTGATAATTTTAGCCAATCAAGGCCAGTTTAAATTTGACAGTTTGTATATTACTACCCTTGCTAATATTGGAGATTTTACAATCAGTGATTTTAACAATGACGGTTTTAAAGATATTTTCATCAATGCAAACGTACTGGATTCTGCCTCTAAAAAATCAAGCTTACTTTTAAACAATGCCAATAAATTTGAAATAAAAGAATTGAATATTCCAATCTTTCGGAGTGCAGTATGCTACAGTCTAGACCATGACGACAATCAGCGTGACGATATTTTCATTTCTGGATTTGATTCGGTAGGGAAAGCTATTAATGCCATTTTTTTGAACAATAATTTAGAGTTTGCATTTGAAAAATTACCACTCGACAGTATGCACACCAGCCTAGCTGCCATTGGCGATTACAATAGCGATGGAAAAGTAGATTTATTACTTTCTGGCAAGGATAACAACAAATTCTACAAAACAAAATTATGGCTCAATAGTGAATTTAATGCTTCTACGATTACCATTGATTCTACAACCTCGCCCTACAAAATGCTATCTATGGTCGATTTGAATCATGATGGAATGCTAGATATAGTGATGACAGAAAATACCAAGAATGGCTTTGCACTCAACAAAATCAACTACGGCAGTAAAGATAGTTTGTCTGCATACAAAATAAGTGTAGAAATAGATTCGCTACACCACATCTCAGGCATAGGCGATATCAATGCCGATGGCAATCCTGATTTGTATGTTTACACTCAGCAGAAAGATACTGTATTTGCAAAAATATTTATCAATAAAAGCACCTTCAACAACAGTCCTGCATTGCCCATAGACAATGCCACCATTCAAATTAATGATTT
>JAAFID010000109.1 GCA_013297765.1 Cytophagales bacterium
TCTTTCGATTTAAATTTACGCATCCACGAAGTGCCTAGTGCCGATGGTGGTGCAAGTATCATCGCACCTTCAAATTTTTTGGCGTCTGTTTCTTTCGTTATCAATTCCATTGCAGGCAAATCAACGCCTATGTTTCTAAAGGCTTCGTTGGTATTCCACACTGCACCATGTGCTAGTACAGTGCCGTTGTTAGGGTCTAGGTTTTTCAGTAGCCGTTGTGTCTTGCCCAATGGATACCCAAAAAGCACACTTGTTTTTCCTTCCGTTCTATTTCTGTTCCACCAAGTATGAATTTCATCCATAATCATTGCTTGCGGTTGCCAGTTAAAAACGGGTAAACCAAAAGTACATTCGGTAATGAAAGTATGGCACTGCACAGGTTCAAATGGTGCACTGATATTGTCCTCTTCCACTTTGTAATCGCCACTAACTACCCATATTTCACCGCCAAATTCCAGCCGTATTTGGGCAGAGCCAATAATATGCCCTGCCGGATGCAGAGAAATTTTTACTCCGTTGAGATAAATGGTTTCGTGATATTCGACAGTTTGTAAAGAAATATCTGCCCCCAATCGCAAGCGTAATATAGGAGCTGACAAATGGTGAGAAAGATAATGCTGGCACCCCCAGCGAGCATGGTCAGCATGTGCGTGTGTAATGATGGCCAAGGGCACAGGCCGCCAAGGGTCGATGTAAAAATCTCCTTGGGTACAGTACAAGCCATTTTCTTTAAATTCTAGCAAATTAACAATGGTGATGGTGGTACAATGAACGCATATTTTTATAAATATAATTATGCCATAAATAGAACCATGTAGTGGGGGAATTGTTGGGGTTTAAAGCCATTAATTTTAATAAGCGAAGTAATGATTTTATCTTTATATTTAATTTATGACTACCAAAAATGAAATATTAGAAAAGCTAAAATCGTTAAAGCCGATGCTTTATAAAGATTTTTCAGTTAAAGAAATTGGGTTATTTGGTTCTTTCTCTACTAATTCTCAAACTCAAGAAAGCGATATAGACCTCATTGTAGAGTTAGAGAGACCTATTGGGTGGAAATTTTTTTCATTAGAATTATATTTGCAAAATGTTTTTAATAGAAAAATTGATTTAGTAACTAAAAATGCATTGAAGGAACAAATCAAAGAGGAGATTTTAAATCAAGTTAATTACGTTTAGATGAAAAATGCACCTCGTTCTCACAGAATGTATTTAGAAGATATCCAAGTTGCAATGAGTCGAATTGCAGAATACATACAATTTTTATCATTTAGTGAATTTAAAAAAGATTATAAAACAGTTGATGCTGTAATAAGGAATTTTGAGATTATTGGTGAGGCATCTAAAAATCTCCCATCCGAAATTAAAGCTAAATACCCTCAAATTCCATGGGCTGAAATGTATTTACTTAGAAATAAAGTTGCTCACGAATATTTTGGGATAGATTATGAGATAATTTGGGATATAGCCTATAAATATTTGCCTGAGAATAAATTAAGTATTGACTATATTTTACTTCAAGAATTGTAATGGACAAACCCTCCTCATATTGTGAAGCAGTAATGCTGATGTCTATGGACAACGTAAACAGAATTTACCACGATACCATGTATGGATTTCCAATAGCAGACGACAACGAACTGTTTGAAAGATTAGTCTTAGAAATAAATCAAGCGGGGCTGAGCTGGAATACCATATTGCTGAAACAAAAGAATTTTAAGAAAGCATACCACAATTTTGATATAAGAACTGTTGCCTCTTACGAAGAGCTAGATAGGCAGCGTTTGCTCAACGATGCAGGCATTATTCGCAACCGCTTAAAAGTAGATGCTGCCATACATAATGCAAAAGTAATTTTAAGTTTGCAAAAAGAACATGGCTCATTTAAAAATTGGCTAGACCACCATCACCCACAAACAAAAGAGCAATGGGTAAAAATATTTAAGAAAACGTTCAAATTTACAGGTGGTGAAATAGTCAATGAATTTTTGATGAGTATAGGCTATTTGCAAGGTGCACATATAGATAGCTGTAGCATCAGCAAAGAAGTTTTAAACCATCAGCCCGCATGGTGGAGAAAATGAAATTTGAAGAAATAGTTAAACTTTTTAAATTCCCAATTAGGGTACCTTGTATAAATACCAACTTACAAAATTCATATAAAGTCACCAAATTTTAACGCTTGTCAAGGTCTGCAACCGTTGACAGCGTTGCAGACCCTTTTGTCATTCCGAATGCAAAGAGGAATCCGGTATTTGTGGTGTAGTACGTCACGATTCTCCAGTTAGCAACCGTTGACATCGTTGCAAAACTTTTTAATTCATCATTCCTCATTACTCATTCAGCACTCATTACTCATCATTAATAATTCACAACTCATCATACACCACTAACAAGGGGCTGAAACCCATCGTTAGGCATATATTGCCCCTACAGGGCTTTTGTATTTTCGTTGCAATTTCGATAGAATAAACTGTTGCCTAATTTTCATTCATAACTCATCACTCCTCATTCATATCAAAGTGGCAACATACGACTGCTAGTAAAATTACGCCTTTACTTTCTAGAATTTACACTTGGCTCTTTAGCAACATTTTAATTTCTTTTTCAAAATGTGCGCTTATCTTCTTTTTTGAAATTTTGTATTTTGGAGTCAAATGTTTGATGGTATCATCTTCTATATCATCGACAAAAACTAGTGCTGTTTGAAAAAGTCTTAGATTGATACTAGGCACATATAATTGAGCAAAATCAAACATGGATTGAATACTATATTTTTCTAAATTTAATACATACAAATCGTAATAATCTCTATATTTTGCTCTTAAAAACAAGGTGTTTATTTTCATTCCTGCCAATAAATCAATTTTTGCAATAGCGATATGGTTGATTAGTGGCAAATTGTTTTTTAGTGCAATCCAATTGTTTGCGAAAAAAGTAACCTTTACCCCATCGCATAAGCAATCTATTTGAGTTTTGCTGAAATTTATAAGTTTGTATTTTTGACCAAAAAATTCTGTGAGCATGCTTTGAATCTCTTCTATGTTCAACGTAGCTTGCCAAGTAAACAAATCTATATCTTCGCTTTTGCGGTGATTAAGATAAACTGCCAAAGCAGAGCCACCTACAAAAGTGAAGTTTTTAAGTAGTGGAGCATGCGATATTTTTATCAATACTTGCTCAGTGTTGGGTAGCAAGCTTTTTAAGCTTGTTGATTCTAGTTGATTCAATAGTTTTCTTGATTTTTGGTAAAAAGAATTTCAATAAAAAATAATTTTGTCGCAGAAAACGGTTGTCATTTTGCATGGTCTTTTGCCATATTGCACAAATTTCCTTACCATCAAAATTTTTAAATAATTCAATCAAATCCTTCGTATCGCCATATTTTAAAAATTGCTCTACAATAACTTCATCACTAGGCTTATGCTTAGATATATCGTAACTCCAGAATAGTTTTAGCGATTGTAATTTTTTTAGAACCATTTTACCATTATTGTTTTGCAATATATTTGAAAAAGTTCACTTTGAGAATAGAATTTGGCTATTTTTCCACCAATAATCGTTTTTGTTATTTATCGTCTACAAGGTTTACAATCTGTCCTCAACCTTGCCACCCCTTTCCTTTCGTCGGAATGCAACCTGGCAATTGCAGTGTAGTTGAAAATAACGCTTGTCAAGGTCTGCAACCGTTGACAGCGTTGCAGACCCTTTTGTCATTCCGAATGCAAAGAGGAATCCGGTATTTGTGGTGTAGTACGTCACGATTCTCCAGTTAGCAACCGTTGACATCGTTGCAAAACTTTTTAATTCATCATTCCTCATTACTCATTCAGCACTCATTACTCATCATTAATAATTCACAACTCATCATACACCACTAACAAGGGGCTGAAACCCATCGTTAGGCATATATTGCCCCTACAGGGCTTTTGTATTTTCGTTGCAATTTCGATAGAATAAACTGTTGCCTAATTTTCATTCATAACTCATCACTCCTCATTCATATCAAAGTGGCAACATACGACTGCTAGTAAAATTACGCCTTTACTTTCTAGAATTTACACTTGGCTCTTTAGCAACATTTTAATTTCTTTTTCAAAATGTGCGCTTATCTTCTTTTTTGAAATTTTGTATTTTGGAGTCAAATGTTTGATGGTATCATCTTCTATATCATCGACAAAAACTAGTGCTGTTTGAAAAAGTCTTAGATTGATACTAGGCACATATAATTGAGCAAAATCAAACATGGATTGAATACTATATTTTTCTAAATTTAATACATACAAATCGTAATAATCTCTATATTTTGCTCTTAAAAACAAGGTGTTTATTTTCATTCCTGCCAATAAATCAATTTTTGCAATAGCGATATGGTTGATTAGTGGCAAATTGTTTTTTAGTGCAATCCAATTGTTTGCGAAAAAAGTAACCTTTACCCCATCGCATAAGCAATCTATTTGAGTTTTGCTGAAATTTATAAGTTTGTATTTTTGACCAAAAAATTCTGTGAGCATGCTTTGAATCTCTTCTATGTTCAACGTAGCTTGCCAAGTAAACAAATCTATATCTTCGCTTTTGCGGTGATTAAGATAAACTGCCAAAGCAGAGCCACCTACAAAAGTGAAGTTTTTAAGTAGTGGAGCATGCGATATTTTTATCAATACTTGCTCAGTGTTGGGTAGCAAGCTTTTTAAGCTTGTTGATTCTAGTTGATTCAATAGTTTTCTTGATTTTTGGTAAAAAGAATTTCAATAAAAAATAATTTTGTCGCAGAAAACGGTTGTCATTTTGCATGGTCTTTTGCCATATTGCACAAATTTCCTTACCATCAAAATTTTTAAATAATTCAATCAAATCCTTCGTATCGCCATATTTTAAAAATTGCTCTACAATAACTTCATCACTAGGCTTATGCTTAGATATATCGTAACTCCAGAATAGTTTTAGCGATTGTAATTTTTTTAGAACCATTTTACCATTATTGTTTTGCAATATATTTGAAAAAGTTCACTTTGAGAATAGAATTTGGCTATTTTTCCACCAATAATCGTTTTTGTTATTTATCGTTCACAAGGTTTACAATCTGTCCTCAATCTTGCCACCCCTTTCCTTTCGTCGGAATGCAACCTGGCAATTGCAGTGTAGTAGAAAATAACGCTTGTCAAGGTCTGCAACCGTTGACATCGTTGCAGACCCTTTTGTCATTCCGAATGCAGAGAGGAATCCGGTATTTGTGGTGTAGTACGTCACGATTCTCCAGTTAGCAACCGTTGACATCGTTGCAAAACTTTTTAATTCCTCATTCCTCATTCATAACTCAATCATAACTCATCATACACCACTAACAAGGGGCTGAAACCTCTCGTTAGGCATATATTGCCCCTACAGGGCTTTTGCGTTTATTTTTTCAATGCGACTTTGCTAGAAATACGTTTGCCTATTTTTAACTCATCATTCCTCATTAATAACTCATAATTTTTAACTCAATCACTTTTTTTAATAAAATTTACCACCTATGACTATTTTCTAAACATAATTACATAATTTGCACTCTTTATGACAAAAATATTGTCTTAACCACAACGTAAAACGTAATCACGTAAAACGTACCAACGTAAAACGTACAACGTTAAAAAAAATGAGTAGCGTAATTAAAGTAGAAAATCTTTCCAAACAATACCGACTAGGCGAAATAAGCACAGGTGCCATAAGCCACGATATTAATCGCTGGTGGCACAAGATACGAGGCAAAGAAAACCCCTACTTAAAAATAGGCGACTCCAACGACCGCACTACCAAAGGCGAAAGTGAATATGTATGGAGCCTAAAAGACATTAATTTTGAGATACAACAAGGTGACGCCGTAGGCATAATAGGTCGAAACGGAGCAGGTAAAAGCACCTTGCTTAAAATCCTTTCTAAAGTAACCCAGCCCACCACAGGAAGTATAAAAACAAAAGGCCGCATAGCCAGCTTGCTAGAGGTAGGTACAGGTTTTCACCCAGAACTAAGCGGCAGAGACAACATATACCTGAACGGTGCCATACTCGGCATGAGGAAAGCCGAAATCAAAAGGAAATTCGATGAAATAGTGGACTTCGCAGGTGTAGAACGCTACATAGACACCCCTGTAAAACGCTACAGCAGTGGTATGTACGTGCGTCTAGCATTTGCAGTAGCTGCCTACCTTGAGAGTGAAATATTGATTGTTGATGAAGTACTTGCCGTAGGCGATGCAGAGTTCCAGAAGAAGTGTTTGGGAAAGATGGGAGAGGTAAGCAAAGGAGAGGGGAGAACAGTGTTGTTTGTGAGTCATAATATGACAGCCGTGCAACAGTTATGTGAAGTAGGTTTGTTGTTAAATAAAGGAGAAGTGCTATTGGATAATACAATGAATAGCGTCATTGAAAAATATTTGCAAATCAATAAAAATCAAGCTATTCAAAGGATTTTAGATAATAAATCGATTTTTAAAAAGGCTCAAATTTTATCCATTAAAGAAAACGTAGAAGGTTCTAATGTTGGATATATCATTGAAATTGAAATAGAAGTCAATAATAGTAACATTCATCAACACTGTGGTATAGATATAAGTTTGAAATATCAAAATACTAAAATTTTGTTTTTGGGTTCAGCCTATTATAGTAAAGTAGTAGTAACCGATACCACAAGTAGAGTTATTTGTAAATTTGGTCCCATAAACCTTGCGATGGGAACTTATGATATAGACATAAATTTTGTAAATCCAGGCATAAGTTATATTGAAGAATATGATAATATTTTGGAATTTACTTTAGAAAGACATATAATTCATTCGGAATATACTCATTTGCATCAATTAACTGCAAATGCTTTAATTGGCTATATAGTTCCTATTCAAGAATGGAAAAGTTTCTAATTTTTTATTTATATTATGCCAGTAATTTTATAGATTTTATTGTTTTAAAATATGCTCAGTGAAAATCCTTTAATCAGTATTATTTTATTAAATTTTAATGGTGACAAATATTTACGCCAATCAATAGAGCAATTTATTAGGCAGGATTATGAATTTAAAGAATTAATAATAGTAGATGGAAAATCTACAGATAATTCCCATAATATTATTAGAGAATATGCTTCATTTAACCCTTCAATAAAATGGGTAGATGAAAAAGATAAAGGCATTTCCCATGGGTTTAATCTAGGTATAAAATATTGTACAGGAAGTATAATAGGATATTTAGGTGCCGACGACTTACTTTATCAAGGAATACTTCAAACTATAGCATATCATTCGTGTTTAATAAATTTTGATGCAATTTATTTTGATTCTTATACATATTTAATGTCTGAGAATAAATGTATTTATAGAAAAACCCCCGAGCATGAATTTACTTTAAAAAATCATATCAAATATGGTACTATTGTAGGCTGGCAAAATATATTTTTTAAAAAAAAGATATACGATAAATATCTTTATGATGAAAATAATAAAACTTGTATGGATTATGAATTTTATTTAAAAATATCTAAAGAAAATTATTTGTATTTGTATGTAAATAAAGTTGCAAGTATCAACATTTTTGATGGGAATATTAGTTCTGATATAAATGGAAATCAATATCGCGAGGCAACAAAAGTGGCCGAAAAATACACCAATAATCAAGTGACAGAATCATACTATCCAATATCAAACGTGCAAAAACCTAATACTATTAGCTTTTATAAAAAGTTAAGAAGAAAATTTAAAATTTAATGCTCAAATCTACAAAAATTTTTATAGCGGGTCACAGAGGTATGGTTGGTTCTGCCATACATCAGGCAATGAATAACTAAGATGTATTTAATTTTTTCAATTTAATTTACACATATTGTCATGCGATTGAACAGTATACAAATAGAAACTATAAAAAAGTACACTTACCAAGTATTTGGTAAAGAAGCTAAGGTGTATCTTTTTGGTTCTAGAATAAGTGATGAAAAAAAAGGGGGAGATATTGATTTGTTAATTTTGCCAAACAAAAATATAAACGCTACATTTTACTTAGAAAAAATAAAATTATTAGCGAGATTAAAAATCAATCTTGGCGATCAAAAAATAGATATTATAGTTAAGCAACTAGAAGACAATAGGAGTATTGTAAAACAAGCATTGTTAGAGGGTATTGCGTTATGAAAGAGCTAACTACAGAAAAATTAATAGAAAGCATTAATATAGCATTAATACATCAAAAAAGATTGCTGTCGGCCTATGAATTGATAACGTCATGGGGGCATTTTGATAAAGATTTATATTTAAGCCTAGACGCTATTCAAATAGCTATCACAGACCAATATGTTTATCGGTTTGCCAAATTGCAAGACCTAGTGGGTGAAAAAATAGTAAAGTTGTGTCTTGATTTTTTGAAAGAAAACACCGAACGAATGCCTTTTATCGAAATACTAAACAAGGCTCAAAAAATAGGCTTAATTAACGATACGCTAGAATGGATAGAATTAAGAGAAAGTCGAAATCAAATCGCACATGACTATGCTACAACTGTAAATGAAATCGTAGATTTATTCACAGATTTATTATCCAAAAAGGATGTGTTAATATCTTATTTCGAGGGTATTACAACCTATTTAAGTAGTAAAGGATTGGTAATCAATAATCTAAAAAATAATTAATTGGCTCAGTTTATTGAGCCATTATTAAAATTATAATGAACAAGACAACTAAAATTTTTATAGCGGGTCACATAGGTATGGTTGGTTCTGCCATACAGCGAGCCTTGAGTAGCCAAGGGTACACCAACATTATTACTGCTACAAGGCAGGAAATGGATTTGCTCGACTACGCTGCTGTAGGCAATTTTTTTCAACAACATCAACCAGAAGTGTTAGTATTGGCAGCTGCAAAAGTAGGTGGTATAAAAGCCAATATGGACAATCCTGCCGTTTTTCTTTATGAAAACTTGGTGATACAAAACAACATCGTTCACCAGGCCTATTTGAATAAAGTCGATAAACTGGTTTTTCTGGGAAGCTCATGCATATATCCTAAAGAATGCCCACAACCCATGAAGGAAGAGTATTTGCTTACTGGCAAGCTAGAACCTACCAATGAAGGCTATGCCCTAGCCAAAATAGCTGGCCTAAAACTAGCCGAGGGTTATTATAAACAATACGGTTTAAAAAGCATAAGCCTAATGCCATGCAACCTTTATGGACCGAACGATAGTTTTGATTTGGCACATTCGCACGTACTGTCGGCATTGGTAAAAAGATTTTACGATGCCACCCAAAATGGAGACAAAGATATCACCTTGTGGGGTACAGGTATAGCTAGGAGAGAGTTTATGCATGTAAACGATGTCGCTGCCGCTACGCTTTATATGATGGAGCATTACCACTCCGTTGATTTTATCAATATCGGTTGGGGAGAAGATGTGTCTATTAAAGAACTCGCAGAAATGATTGCTGGAAAAGTTGGATTTAAAGGCAATATTTTGTGGGACAGCACCAAACCCAACGGCATGCTTAAAAAATGTATGGACGTAAGCAAAATGAAAACCTTGGGTTTTGAGCCTAGTATTACCTTGTCTGCAGGTGTAGATGAAATGATTCAGATTTATAAAAATCTTTAACAAAATATTATAATAAATTTCACACGATTTATAAATACGTATATGATACCATTAATGAAAAATGCTTTTTTGAACGAATTTGAAACCAAAAAAGCATTGTCCGATTTTATTATGAAAGCCGATAGGCTAAGCATGGATGTAAAATGTGCAGAGTTTGAGCGTGCATTTGCTGCCAAGCAAGGCCGCAAAGAAGCCATACTTTTTAATAGTGGTGGTTCGGCCAACCTAGCCATGTTGCAAGCCTTAAAAAACATGGGCAAACTGAAAGATGGCGACAAAATAGGTTTTTCTGCCTTGACCTGGAGTACCAACACCATGCCCATCATTCAAATGAGTATGGAACCCATAGCCATAGATTGCGAGCCCAGCACCTTAAACGTAATGTCGCACCACTTGCTGGATCGTATCAAAACTACCAAATTGCAAGCCTTGTTTCTAACCAATGTACTAGGTTTTACAGGCGATATAGACGAAGTAAGAAATATTTGTGAAAGAGAAAATATTATATTAATAGAGGACAATTGTGAGTCTTTAGGAACCGTGCTGCCATCGGGTAAAGCAGGTAATTTTAGTATTGGAGCTAGTTTTTCGTTTTTTGTTGCCCACCATATGAGTACCATCGAGGGCGGTATGGTATGTACCGACGATGAAGATTTTGCCGAGATGTTGCGTATATGCCGTGCCAATGGCTGGGATAGAAACCTTACCGCTGCACAACAAGTGAAGTGGAGAAAAAAATATAATATTGCATCGGAGTTTGAAGCCAAATACACCTTTTACGATTTGGGCTTTAACTTTCGCCCTACCGAAATCACAGGATTTTTAGGGTTGTACCAATTGCAATTCCTTGATGATAACATCAAAACCCGTCAGGCCAATTATTTGAAATTGGAAAAGATTATGCTTCAAAATGATGATTTAGTTCATTTGAAACATGACCATATTACCCTGTTGTCTACTTTCGCATTTCCAGTAGTGTGCAAAACACCAGAATTGAGAGAAAAATATTTGGCTCAGTTTGCCGGTGCTGGCATAGAGATTAGGCCTATGATAGCTGGCAATATGCAAAGGCAGCCATTTTACCACAAATACGCCAAACAAATGTATGACCTACCAGGAAGTGATTTCTTACATACCAATGGATTTTATTGTGGCAATTATCCTGAACTATCCGAAACAGATTTGCAAACCATAAGTAGTTGTTTGTATAAATATTAGGCTATGATAGTGATGCAGCTAACAGGGGGCATGGGCAACCAAATGTTTCAGTATGCCCTTGGCAGACACTTAGCAATCAAACTAAATACTACATTGAAGCTAGATTTAAGTTTCTTCAAAACTTATGAATGGCATGAGTATAGTTTGTTACCCTTCAATTTAAATGCATCTATTGCTACAGATAGAGAGCTAAAGGCTATTAAAAATGAATATGGTAAATGGGAAAAGTTACTAAGGAGAATTATGGGCAATTTCCAGCCATCATTTGCCACTATAGAAGAGCAGGGTTTACAGTTTGATAGACATATTTTAGATGCAGCTGATAATAGCTATTTACTTGGTTATTGGCAAAGTGAGAAGTATTTTATTGATATTAAAGAAGAGATAATCAAAGATTTTACTTTAAAAATTCCTCCTAGCATTGCCAATCAATCTACTTTAGATCAAATTCATAGTTGTAATTCGGTGAGTCTGCATATACGTAGGGGAGTGTACGCTACAGTACCTGAGGTAAATAAAGCTCATGGGCTAAGTCCCCTAGATTATTATTATAAAGCCATAGCACATATACAAAAGCAAGTGGATACCCCACATATATTTGTATTTTCTGACGAAATATCTTGGGCCAAAGAAAACTTACAAA
>JAAFID010000011.1 GCA_013297765.1 Cytophagales bacterium
TTGCTGAGTACAGAAGAAACTGCGGATACACTAGCCAATACTATAAAAATATACCCCAACCCAAGCGATGGAAATTATACTGTTGATTTTTCGCCTACCCTAAATCAAGTTCAGTACGCTGTGCTAGACTTGTCGGGCAAAATACTATTTGAACAACAGCTAACCGAGCCTACTTCTTATCTATCTCACAAATTACCTCAAGGCATGTATATGATTCATTTAAAAAATGATCGAATAGATACCTATAGAAAATTAAGTATAAAATAATTACAATATGGCAACGACAAGAATAACTGTGTATAGTAATTAAACTTAAATCATAAAATATTATATAATCAGCTTAAAGTAAATAAATTAACTTTTTTATAAAAAAAACAAAAAATGAAAAAAACAATCCTTTACATCGCAGCATCTACATTCGTACTAGGCTTTGCACTCACCAACTGTAGCAAAAAATCTGACCCAGCACCTGCGGCATCGACAAGTACCACAGGAACTACTACGACAGGGACAACTACCACAAGTACCACAGCAGGTAGCACTACGAGTGCAACGACAGCAGGAAGTACCACAAGCTCTACTACAAGTGCAAAAACTAATAATCTTACATTAAATACTTGGGAGGTAGTTACAAAATCGTCTACGACATTAAATGTTGTAAATCAAGCTGGATTTACAGATAATGTAGATGATAATACAAGAACATACACTTTTGGTGCTAATATAGGAACAAGTAGCCCAGTAAGTTTGAATTTTACTTTTGCAGGAAAAGGTGTCATGCCACCATCAGGAATTTATAAAATGATTGATTTTGTCAGCGGGTCACTGCCCAAGGCGAATGAAGTCATTTTTTCAAATGGTGGTTTTGGAGGTGGATATTCTAAACTAGATTTAAACAGCAGTATTTTAGTAACTAACAGTTCATCTAAAATTCTAATCGAAACTACTGGTGCAAGTATATATGGATTTACTGGTACAGCGATGACATTAAATGCTAAAGTTCAACAATGATAAAAAATATTAATTCAATCGCTTAAAATAAATTAATTCACCTTAACAAAAACAAAAAATGAAAAAAACAATCCTTTATATCGCAGCATCTACATTCGTACTAGGCTTTGCACTCACCAACTGTAGCAAAAAAGCTGACCCTGTACCTGCGTCAACGACGAGTACAACAGGAACTACAACAACAGGCACTACTACCACAAGTACTACCGCAGGAAGCACCACCACTAGTACAACAGCAGGCTCGACTACTGCCACAACTGCTGGCAGCACAACTGCTAGTACCACTGCTGGTTCTACTACAGCCAGTACTACAGCGGGAAGTACAACTTCAAGTACAACTTCTGGTACCACAACAGCAGCAATGACTTTTAATGGAACTGGCTCCTTTACAATAGATGGTACAAGTTATACAGGTACAGTTACTTATTTACCTGGAAATGCAACTGCACTGACAACTGTTATGGGGTCTAGTGCACCATTCTCAGTACAGGTAAGAACAGGTACAAATCTTTTGAAGGATGGAACATATCCTTTAGAAGGTGTCATTCCTTTAACATCGGATAAAGCTGGCATTGCTGTAGTAAATACCTCTCCATCTGGAAGTAAACAGTACTGGTCAAGCGCTGCAACTGGTGGAAGCGTTACAGTTTCAGGCAAAACTGTAACTTTCAGTAATATTAAATTGACTAATTATGTTGACGCCAAAGATGTTATGACCGTATCTGCAAGTCTTACCATTCAATAAATAATCACAAACCACAAAAAAGGAGCTACCCGAAATGTAGCTCCTTTTTTATGTCTCTAATTAAAAAATTATCGTTTCAAAAACTCAGTTTACCATAGCATCAACTTTCTCATATTCCTCTATCGGCGGGCAGCTACATACTAGATTTCTATCGCCATAAGCATTGTCTATTCTACTTACCGATGGCCAAAATTTATTTTCTTTAATAGATGCCAATGGATACACCGCTTTCTCACGACTATATGGCTTATCCCAAACATCAGCCAAGGCTATTTTAGCGGTGTGTGGTGCATTTTTCAATACATTGTTCAATTTGTCTACACTGCCATTTTCTACTTCTGCAATTTCCTTGCGAATGCTGATCATAGCTTCACAAAATTTATCCAGCTCTTCTTTGGTTTCACTCTCGGTAGGCTCTATCATAAGCGTACCTGCAACGGGAAATGATACCGTAGGGGCATGAAAACCATAATCCATCAATCGTTTGGCAATATCTTCTACTTCAATGCCCACCGTATGTTTAAATCCTCTACAATCTAAAATAAATTCGTGAGCACAGTGACCATGTGTTCCAGTGTACAAAATAGGATAGTATTTTTCTAATCTAGATTTGATATAGTTGGCATTCAATATCGCATACTTGGTAGCATTGGTAAGGCCTTCAGCACCCATCATGGCAATATATGCGTAAGAAATAGTAAGAATGCTTGCACTACCCCATGGGGCAGCCGATACTGCGGAAATGGCTTTTTCGCCCCCTGTTTTCAGTACAGCATGGCCAGGTAAAAATGGCACAAGATGCTTGGCTACGCCAATAGGGCCCATGCCAGGCCCACCGCCGCCGTGAGGAATGCAAAATGTTTTGTGCAAATTCAAGTGGCAAACGTCTGCACCAATAGAGCCAGGGCTGGTAAGACCTACTTGTGCGTTCATATTGGCACCATCCATATATACCTGCCCCCCACACTCGTGAATGGTAGCACATATTTCAATAATTGTTTCTTCAAATACCCCATGAGTAGATGGGTAAGTAATCATAAGGCAAGATAAATTTTCTTTGTATTGAAGTGTTTTTTCTTTCAAGTCTGCAACATCAATATTGCCTTTTTCATCACATTTTACAATCACTACCTTCATGCCTGCCATTACTGCACTAGCAGGATTAGTGCCGTGAGCAGAGCTGGGAATTAACGCAATATCACGATGTACATCGCCACGACTTATGTGGTATGCCCTAATCACCATCAAACCTGTATATTCGCCTTGTGCACCAGAATTTGGCTGTAGCGATATGCCTGCAAAACCAGTTATTTCTGCCAACCAGTGCTCTAGTTCCCTAAACATTTCTTGGTATCCTTCGGTTTGCTCTTTTGGTGCGAATGGGTGCAAGCCACCTACTTCTGGCCAAGTAACAGGAATCATTTCGGTAGTAGCATTGAGTTTCATGGTGCATGAGCCAAGCGAAATCATAGAATGGACCAACGACAAATCTTTATTTTCAAGATGTTTCAAATACCGCAACATTTCATGTTCAGAATGGTACTTGTTAAACACTGGATGGGTAAGAAAATCAGTAGTCCTAGCTATATTTTTTGGAAATTCAATTTCCATATTGCTTAGCCAAGCATACATATCCTCTTCGTTGATGATAGTATTTTTTATGTTGGCAAATACCGTCACCAATTGTTTTACATCTTCTGCACTGGTCGTTTCATCTAGGGCTATACATACATAATTTCCTTCATGCCTCAAATTAATACCTTCCTTATCGGCGGCAGCTTTTAATTTGCCACTTGCAGCACCAACTTCTATTTTTATGGTATCAAAATAACATTCATTGATGGGCGTAAAGCCTACCTCTGTAAGTGCAGTAGCCAGTACTTTTGTGAGTCCATGTACTTTGGTTGCAATGTTTTTTAAACCTTTAGGCCCATGATAA
The DNA here is from genome assembly GCA_013297765.1 of Cytophagales bacterium. Taxonomy (GTDB): domain Bacteria; phylum Bacteroidota; class Bacteroidia; order Cytophagales; family Cytophagaceae; genus REBA01. The sequence goes on from JAAFID010000011.1 coordinate 3,696, forward strand.
ACGCCATAGCAACCCGCCATAACGCTTAGTAGCACTTGTGCAGTGCAAATATTTGAAGTTGCTTTCTCTCTCTTGATGTGCTGCTCTCTGGTCTGAAGCGACATGCGGTAAGCTCTGTTTCCATAGGCATCTATAGATACACCTATCACCCTGCCTGGCAATTGACGTTTGTACTCTTCTTTGGTAGCAAGGTATGCCGCATGTGGCCCCCCGTAACCCATGGGTACGCCAAATCTTTGGGTATTGCCCACAACGGCATCTGCTCCCATTTCACCAGGGGGTGTTAGTAGGGTGAGTGCAAGCAAATCTGCGGCGGCAATGACCAAAATATGATGAGCATGGCATTCGGAAAAGAAATTTTTAAAATCAATAATTTTGCCATCTCTATCGGGATATTGCACCATCACTGCATAATATTCGGGCTGAGACACATCAAATTTTTCAATATTTCCTATCACCAACTCTATGCCTAAAGGTTGAGCCCTAGTTTTTAGTACATCTATCGTTTGCGGTAGGCAACCATCAGAAACAAATATTTTATGGGCATTTTTCTTAGTAGCAGACTTTACAGCATAAAGCATATTCATGGCTTCTGCAGCAGCAGTGGCCTCATCGAGTAGGGAGGCATTGGCAATTTGCATTCCAGTAAGGTCGGTCACCATGGTTTGATAATTAATCAAAGCCTCTAGCCGCCCTTGTGCTATCTCTGCTTGGTATGGTGTATATGCGGTGTACCAACCTGGGTTTTCCATTACATTGCGTAGTATTACTGGGGGCGTAATGCAATTGTGATAACCTAAACCTATATAGGATTTGTAAATTTTATTCTTCTGAATAGTTGCTTTAAAATTATTAATAAAATCAAACTCGGATTGTGGACTGGGTAAATTCAGTTTCTTTTTAAGTCTAATTGCATCAGGAACTGTTTCGTTTATCAGCTGTTCTAGCGATGAAACTCCTATGGTTTGTAACATTTGTGCAACTTCATTTTCATCGGAGCCAATATGGCGACCTTCAAATTTTTCTGTTTTTAGAAGATTAATTCCCATTGATAGTAATAAGATAAATATTAACCCAAAGTTAATACTGATAGCGTAAATATTATTTTGTTTGTCATAAAATTAACCCACAATGTGTCTTTTTAATTCATGCACTTAAAATACAGGTCGTAGCTAATTGCTAATTGCTAATTTTATCTTTGTATAATTTAATTTATTGTTCTTAAAATACAGAAAAGGTCTGTTGCAAGGGCTTCATTGCAATATTTATAGACAAGGTTTTGAATTGCTCACAATTTTATTTAGTTTTGTGATGATAAAGATATAGACAGAAAGGGAGCGAAAGTTCCCTTTTTTATTTTGCACAACCCAATATGGATTTACAATCTAAAGTTACAACGTTAGTACAAGCAGCATTAGAGGACGATAGTTTTTTTATAGTAGATATTAACGTAGCTGGCAGCGAAGAAGGGATGAAAAAAATTTCAATATTGGTAGATAGCGACACCAGTATCAATATTGATGAGTGTGCTAGAATTAGTAGAAAAGTTTCTAATCAACTAGAGGAAGATGACATCATCACCTCTGCATTTATCATAGAAGTATCGTCGCCAGGGCTCGATAGACCATTTGTATTTCCTAGGCAATACAAAAAAAATATAGGCAAGAAGATAGAAGTAACGCTAAAAGATGGCAAAGTGAAAACAGGAAAACTGGAAGCCTTGCACCCAGATTTTATTACCCTAGGTGAGGAAGTTCCTAACAAAGCAAACAAGAAAAAAATAGATGTACTGTCTATCAACATTACCTTTGCAGAAATAGCAAAAACAATTAAAGTAGTTTCATTCAAATAAAAATACCGAGAGGTTGCCCTACGGCAGCATTAGCAAAACACAACTATTTGTTCAACAATGGAAACATTAAACTTAATCGAAGCCTTTGCAGAGTTTGCAAAACAAAAAAACATTGATCGCCCTACCATGATTAGGATACTGGAAGATGTGTTCCGTACCATGATTAGGAAAAAATTTGAAAATGATGAAAATTTTGACGTTATCATCAACGTAGATAAAGGCGATTTGGAAATGTGGCGTTCTAGAGAAATTGTGGATGATGAGTTTGCAGAAGACAGTTTCGATTTTGATCCCAACAAACATATTGCACTATCTGAAGCTCAAAAAATAGAAGAAGATTTTGAAATAGGAGAGGAGGTTGCGGAACAATTTAAGTTAGAAGATTTTGGTCGTCGCCTAGTGACTACTGCTCGCCAGACTTTGATTCAGAAAGTAAAAGATTTAGAAAAAGATATTTTATTTTTAAAGTATAAAGAATTAGTTGGTGAAATAATTACTGGTGAAGTATATCAAGTATTAGGCAAAGAAGTACTGCTACTAGATGCCGATGGCAATGAATTGGTGATACCAAAAAATGAGCAAATATCTAAAGATAGATTTAGAAAAGGAGAAAATGCCAAAGCTATAGTACACCGAGTAGAGATGCAGAATGGCAATCCTAAAATCATACTATCACGCACTGCTCCAGCTTTCCTAGAGCGTTTGTTTGAGCAAGAAGTACCCGAGGTTTATGATGGATTAATAGCTATAAAGAAAGTAGTAAGAGAGCCTGGCGAACGTGCCAAAGTTGCCGTAGAATCTTACGACGATAGGATAGACCCAGTAGGTGCTTGTGTAGGTATGAAAGGTTCAAGAATTCATAGTATTGTAAGAGAATTGCAGAATGAAAATATTGACGTTATTAATTATACCGACAATCTTGAACTGTTTATTGCAAGAGCACTAAGCCCAGCAAAAATAGGTAATATCAAATTGAACCATGATACCCAACGTGCATCGGTGTATTTGAAGCCAGATCAAGTTTCTTTGGCCATAGGCAAAGGTGGGCAAAATATCAAATTGGCTAGTAAGCTAGTAGGCATGGAGATAGATGTATTCCGTGAGTTAGTAGGTGTAGATGACGATGATGTGGACTTGAACGAGTTCAAAGATGAACTTGATAGTTGGGTAATAGATGAATTAAAGAAAATAGGGCTGGATACTGCGAAGAGCGTACTGGCACTAAGCAAAGAAGATTTGGTAAGACGTACCGAACTGGAAGAAGAAACAGTAGAAGACGTGATGAATATTTTAAATCAAGAGTTTGAATAAACGTTATGAGGTGGGCTAGTGAATACCATTATCCATAGGCACTCTAGCGTTTAATCAAAATATATTAACAAAGCCAAAAGCTGATAAATATTTTTTATACAGATGTCAGAAGAAAAAATGATGAGGTTGAGCCAGGCGGCTAGAAAGGTCAATGTTGCATTGCCTAAGGTGGTAGATTTTTTATCTGCCAAAGGTATGCCTGTGGAAAATAATCCCAATGCAAAAATTACACCTGAGCAGTTTACTATGCTACTCAAAGAATTTGAGTCTTCTGCACTGGACAAGATGGAAGCCTCTGGGCTTACTATTGGTAAAAAACACAACGACAACTTGGTGGTAGAATCAGAAATTTTTTCTACTAAAAAAACCAAAGAGGCAGAAGAAGAATTTTTTATTAAAAATCTAATGGTAGAAAAAGCAGCTACCGAAACACGCAAAGTAGCTGAGCAACTTGAGCGAGACCAAGCAGAGATTAACCGCATTGCTGCCGAAAAAGCTTCTGAACTAGCCAAAATATCTGCCGAAAAAGCCGCCAGAAATGAAGTAGATATTGCTCCAGTAGTGCTGCAAGGGATTACGGTGATAGGTAAAATTGATTTAGAACCTAAAAAATCTAAAAAAACGCCTCAAGTTGAAAAAAATATACCCATCAAGGTTGAAAAAATTGAAGCCAATACCCAAGACATACTGGAAGTAGAGGCGAAGAAACAAACTTCTGAAGCTGCTATTATCCCGCAGCATGAATTAGAAGAAGAAATAAAAGGAGCACCCCTACCCAATCAAATAGTGGAGGCACCTAAAGAAGTAGAAGTATTGCAACCCGCAGAAATAGTAATTGCAGAGCACACCACAACCAATAATGAAATACTTGCTGAAGAAGAATTGCCAGAGCATGTAATCAAAGGCGAAGCAGATACCCTAAAAGGATTGACTGTACTAGGCAAAATAGAATTGCCAGATAAAAAGAAAAAAGAAACACCACCCTCTGCACCCGATTATCACAGAGACCCTAAAAAGAAACGAGCGAGAATAACCAATGACCGCCCCAACAACAAACAAACTACCAATACGCCAGCTACCAACACTGGTAGCCCTAATATTGCTGGTAATGGACAGGGAAATAATTTCAAAAAAGGATCACGTGATTTTGCCAAAAAACCAAGTACTCCCAATACCCCAAATCCTGCTAACAAACAGGCACTAACAGACAAAGAGATTCAAGATAAAATAAAATCTACTTTAGCAAAATTAAGTGGCAATAAAATATCTGGGAATAGATCTAAATATAGAAAAGAAAAACGCTCGGCCATAGCCGATGCCAATGAAGAACGCATCCTTCAAGAGCAAGAAGATGCCAAAATATTGAAAGTTACAGAATTTGTTTCTGCAAATGACCTTGCCTCGCTTATGGATGTAACGGTTAATGAAGTTATCAAAATATGCTTAAGCATGGGAATGTTTGTTTCCATCAATCAAAGATTAGATGCAGAAGCTATAACCGTTATTGCAGATGAATTTGGATTTGAAGTTCAGTTCATCAACGTAGAAGAAGAAGATAGTAATGTGGAAGAGGAAGAAGACGATGAAGAATCTCTTGAGTTGCGTGCACCTATAGTAACCATCATGGGACACGTGGATCACGGCAAAACGTCTTTACTAGATTATATCAGAAAAGCAAAGGTTGCCGCAGGCGAGGCGGGGGGTATTACTCAGCACATTGGTGCGTATTCCGTATTGACAGATTCGGGCAAGAAAATAACTTTCTTAGATACACCAGGGCACGAGGCATTTACTGCCATGCGTGCAAGGGGTGCTAAACTTACTGACATTGTAATCATAGTAGTAGCTGCCGATGATAGTGTGATGCCACAAACAAAAGAGGCCATCAACCACGCTATGGTAGCTGGTGTACCTATTATTATTGCGATAAATAAGGTGGACAAACCTGCCGCAAACCCTGATAAAATTAAAGAAGAACTATCCAAAGAAAATATTTTGGTAGAGGAATGGGGCGGAAAATATCAGTGCGAATTAATTTCAGCCAAAAGCGGACAAGGTATTCCTGAATTGCTAGAAAAAATATTGCTTGAAGCAGAATTGTTGGATTTGAAAGCTAACCCTAACAAACGTGCATCGGGTACTGTAATCGAGGGGTCTCTTGACAAAGGTCGTGGTTACCTAGCAACGGTATTGGTACAAACAGGTACGTTGAAAGTTGGTGATGTAATACTTGCTGGAGCACAATTTGGTAAAGTAAAAGCAATGACCGATCACCGTGGGTTACGCATTAAAGAAGCTGGACCTTGTACACCTGTTCAGGTACTTGGTTTGCCAGGAGCACCTGCTGCCGGTGACAAATTCAACGCTATGGAAACAGAGCGTGAAGCTAGAGAGATAGCCACCAAAAGAGAACAAGTGATGCGAGAGCAATCGCTAAGAACCAAGAAACACATTACCCTAGACGAGATAGGTCGCCGATTGGCAATAGGTAGTTTCAAAGAACTAAACATCATTGTAAAAGGAGATGTGGATGGTTCGGTAGAGGCACTTTCCGATTCGTTGTTGAAACTTTCAACTGCCGAGGTACAAGTGAGAATTATTCACAAAGGAGTAGGCCAAATTTCCGAATCAGATGTATTGTTGGCCTCAGCTTCTGATGCCATTATTATTGGTTTCCAAGTACGCCCATCTATCAGTGCTCGCAAACTTGCCGAGCAAGAACAAATTGATGTAAGGTTATATTCTATCATTTACGATGCCATCGACGAACTGAAAGCCGCTATGGAGGGCATGCTAGCCCCATCTGTAGAAGAAGTAATCACTGGCACTATAGAAGTAAGAGAAGTATTTAAAATCTCTAAAATAGGCACCGTTGCTGGTTGCTACGTAACCGATGGAGCTTTGAAAAGAAGCACCAGAGTACGAGTTATTAGAAATGGAATTGTGGTTCACACAGGCAACATTGACGCCTTGAAACGCTTTAAAGACGATGTTTCGGAAGTAAAAACAGGCTACGAATGTGGTATCAGCATCAAAGGGTTCAACGACATATTAGTAGGCGATACCATCGAAGGCTTTGATACAAAAGAGGTGAAAAGAACTTTATAGATAGCATAATCATCGAAGGTAAAACACATTTTACCTTCGATGATTATATTTTTTAGTGTCCATTCCAAATATTGCTTGTGTGCTGTTGTTTGGGGTTGGGGCAATACATAATACAACTCATTCCCTCATTAAAAAAACAATAACCCTCCTTATTTTTATTTTTCAAAAACACAGCATTGTAGTTCATCAACTTTTATCTTTGCAACTCTTAAAAAAAACATTCATGCAATTAGAAAATAACAACTATCACATTCAAGGGGTTCAAATAACAGACTTGTGCAAAGAATTCGGTACACCGCTGTACGTGTACAATGCTGCAAAAATAGAAAACCAATACCTACGCTTGAAAAACGCTTTTTCGGGAGTAAATGTAAAAATAAAATATGCCGCCAAAGCACTCACCAATCAGGCTATTCTTAAATTGTTGCGTAAGGCTGGTGCAGGTATAGATGTGGTTTCATTGCAAGAATTGCAACTAGGGCTTATGGCTGGTTTTCTGCCTACCGATATTATGTTTACGCCCAACTGTGTAGCTTTTGAAGAGATTAGGCAAGCAGTGAAATTAGGCGTAACCGTCAATATCGACAACATTCCGTTTTTAGCACAATTTGGGGCAGAATATGGCAACGGCTACCCTGTGTGCATACGCCTAAACCCACACATAGAAGCTGGTGGCAATATCAAAATTATGACTGGGCATAAAGCTTCCAAATTTGGTATTTCTATAGACCAAATAGACGAAGTGTATGAAGTGGTAAAAAAATACAACCTAGATATTGCTGGCGTGCACGTACACAGCGGTTCTGATTTTAAAAGTGCCGATGCCTTTATCAAGGCTGCGGATGTATTGTTTGAGGTAGCAAAAAACTTTTCCAATTTAAAATTTTTAGACTTTGGTAGTGGTTTCAAAGTTGCTTACAAAGCCGACGACCACGCTACGGATATAGAGGAATTGGGTAAAAAAATGACGGCTCATTTCAAAAACTTTTGTCAATCCTATGGCAGGGAATTGGAATTGTGGTTTGAGCCAGGCAAATTTTTGGTGAGTGAATCGGGTTATTTGTTGTGTACTGCAAATGTGGTGAAACCCACACCTGCCGCTACTTTTGTAGGCGTAGATACTGGGCTCAATCATCTTATTCGGCCTATGATGTACGGTGCTTATCACTCCATCATTAATATTTCTAATCCATCAGGAGCTGTGCAACCATACAATGTAGTAGGTTACATTTGTGAAACAGATACTTTTGGTACAGATATGCCCATGGCAGAAGTAAAAGCAGGCGACATTATAGGCATGCTCAATGCGGGTGCGTATGGCTTTAGCATGAGTTCAAACTACAATTCTCGCTTTCGCCCTGCCGAAGTATTGATATACCAAGGCAATGCACACCTGATACGCAAACGTGAAGTGATGGAAGATTTGACTAGAAATCAAGTAGAGATTGACATTTAATAGTGCAGGCATGAAATAAAAAAAGGCTGTCTATCTAGACAGCCTTTTTTATTTTAAAATTGGAATATGTTTATTTTTTCAACCAAATGGTGAAACCACCATTTCCCAAAAGGCTTACTTTTAGTGGCGAACCAGCAGTGTATTCTAGTTCCTCCACTTTTATTTCTGTCGCTTTTGCACCATCTTTCAAAATCATCATTTTGTATTTTTCTCCATCTTTCAAAAATGGCAATTTTAAATCTAGTTCTTTCGTTAGATTTTCTCCGTTTGCACCTGCTACAAACCATTCCTCGCCTTTCTGACGGGCTAGTACCATCAATTTACCTGGTTCGCCATCTATAAATTTAGTATTATCCCAAGTAACAGGAACTGCTTTCATAAAAGATTTCGTTTGGGCATTGAGGCCTCTGTATGGTGCTGCCCTATCGGCAAAGTGCAACAAGCCAGATTCGAAAAGCACCGACAAAGCCAATTCGTGGGCGTTGCTGGTAGTGTGTGGGCAGCATTCGTAATCGCTAAAGGTAACAGGCGTATAGTCCATTGGCCCAACAACGTTGCGGGTGCACATTACTACCGTGTTGTGCGATGGGGCCTCTTTGGCAAATGCAGAATCCCAGCCGTATTGCTCGGCACCTTTTATGGCTTCCATAGACATCAAATTGGGGTAGGTGCGAGACCAGCCTCTAGGCAATGTACAACCATGAAAATCTATTAAAATATTAGCATCGGCGGCATCTTTCAATATATCTAAGTATAATTTGATAATGTCTTGTTTATCCGACTGAAAGAAGTCAATCTTTACACCTTTCACGCCCCAAGCATTCAATTTTTTAAACTCTTCTTTTCTTTTCACCGCATCCGACATGATGTCTCTGGGTCGCTCGGTTACTTTGTTGTGTACGCCACCAGAGTTGTACCACAGTAGTAAGCCAATTTGTTTTTCATTGGCATATTTCACTAGTTCTTCAATGGTTCCACCTTCCATAATGTCCCAGTTGGCATCTACCAGTGAATATTCCCATCCCATTTCTTTGGCCAAATCGACAAAGTTTTTGAGGCTTGAAAACGTTTTGCTACCTGTATGCTCTCCCCACCAGTTCCACGATGCACGACCTGGTTTTATCCAGCTCACATCACTTACTTTGCTAGGTGCTGCCAAATCATGAACTAAATTTGATTCTATTATTGTACCCAAAGATTTGCCAATGATAATGGCACGCCAAGGCGATTGAAATGGTAGGGTAGTAGTTGCTGTAATCTCACTTGTACCTAAGCCTTCGCCTTTTTCTGGCAACCTTATTTTGTACACGCCACCTTCGCTATTTTGTTGCAAATGCGATGCAAAGTAATTTTCTGCTAAGCCAGCTTCGGTAATTAAAATCCAATTGTTTTTGCTGTGAAACAATGCAGGAAAACTCCATCCGCTGCTGTCCTTTGCCATTGCCCCAATAGCCGAGCCATTGGTAAAGCCTTGCTCATAAGCTGGACCCCAATCGTTAGGGATACCGTAGCTTTGCAACCAAGCCTTCCCTTCTGTAGGTATTGCAAATCCTGTGGCTTCTGCATTGATGGTCACTTTTTCTGTGCCTTCGGCAAACTGGTACCTGAAGGCCACACCATCGTTGTAGGCACGTGCAGCAATTTGCAGCGGTGCACCATTTTTATTTTTTAGCGAAATGATGATTTCATTTCCCAAATTTCTATTTTCTTTTCTCTTGCCAATAGTCATGGTATAGGCCTCGTCTATCACCTTTGCGGGCGATACTGATACAAATGAAAGTTCATCATTAAATTGCTGGTCTGCACGAGTGATACCAAGTGGCGACTTGCCCACTGCGGTATCGCTACCACTAAGTACGGTGTAAAATAGTTGTCCACTTTCGGCAAATACCGATAATTGTAAACTACTATCGGGCGAGGCGACAGACCATTTGGTTGCAGTAGTTTCTTTCTGCCCATTGCAGGCATAGAGTGAAGCCAACAGCACTAGGCTGCTGAAAAATTGTAAGGCGTTTTTTTTCATTTTATTTTCTTTAAATTAATTGGGGTTATGGTTTCACTCATTTATGATTGATTTGAAAATTGGGGTAATTTCAAAGATAACAATAGTCGAGAAAGGAAAAAAGAAATGAATTTGTATAATGATGCTTGCACCTGAAAAAGTATTTGCTGATGTTAAAAAAAATATGCTAATCATTATCCATTTTGCAAACTATTTAAAAACAAAAATTACTGATTCATGCCATTTTCTGCACTAGGACTCTCTACCGATATTTTAAAATCTGTAACTGCACAAGGTTATGCAAAGCCATATCCCATACAAGCGTTAGCAATTCCTGCAATTTTGGAAGGAAAAGATATTTTTGGAATAGCAGAAACAGGATCGGGCAAAACGGCAAGCTTTGTATTGCCCATTCTGCAAATACTTCAAAAATCTAAAGGTTCCAAAAACAGAAGTGTAAAAGTTCTTGTGCTGGTTCCTACCAGAGAATTGGCAATGCAAGTGGCAGATGTTTTTAAAACTTTTAGTCTTGCCCTGCCCAATAAGCCCAAAACACTAGCTGTGTATGGTGGCGTATCTATCAATCCACAAATGATGCAGCTACAAAATACCGATATACTCGTAGCCACACCGGGTAGGTTACTAGATTTAATTTCATCTAAAGCTGTGCAACTTTCTTCTGTAGAAATATTGGTGATGGATGAGGCCGATAAAATGCTTAATCTAGGTTTTAGGGAAGAAATGAATCAGCTATTTGCACTACTACCGCCACAACGCCAAAGCCTATTGTTCTCGGCAACCCTGAAAGATGAAATTGTAAATATCAAAGAAGGGTTACTGAAAAATCCAATCACTATAGAAATACAAAAAGAAACACAAAATATAGAACTGATTACTCAGGTGGCCTATAGGGTTAGCGATGAACGAAAAGGTGTAATGCTAAGGTACCTGATCAAAAATAGAAAGATGAAGCAGGTGTTGATTTTTGTATCTTCTACCCATAGGGCAGACCATGTGGTAGTGAAGCTATTGAAAAATGGAATACATGCCGCCGCCATGCACAGCAAGAAAAGCCAAGGGGCAAGAACCGATGCGTTGAGAAATTTCAAAGAAGGTAGGCTGCGGGTTTTGGTAGCTACAGATTTGGCGTCTCGTGGCATCGATATTCAGTTTTTGCCTTATGTTATTAATTACGAAATGCCTCGATCGCCCACAGACTATATTCATCGTATAGGCCGCACTGGCAGGGCAGAATCTGCTGGTGAAGCTATTTCGTTGATATCACCAGAGGACGAGCATCAATTTAAAATCATCCAAAAAAAGATGCGGAAACAAGTGAATACAATTGAAACTGATACTTTGGATTTGATGGGGTACTGAGAAAGTTCTACTCGTTTTTTAGATTTTTTCTATTTTGTAAAATTTCCTTTAATCGAGCAGCATCATAACTATCAAGTAAACCTTTACTACCACTGCGGTTCAGGCTTTCCTTGTTTTTAATAAGGTCTCTTATATCTATCATTTTAATTATAAAACCATCGATATTAATAAGGTTAGCATTCACATCTACCTCCTCATAATTTATTCCTTTTGTGAAAGTCATGATATCAATGGCTTCTGGTTCAAACCCAAAAGATAAAAACAATTCGGTTTCAAATTCATTCAACTCAATATCCGCAGCGTCAAAATTTCCTTCTTTAAAAGCATTCAAAAGATTTTGGCCATTTTCTTTAGTTGGTTTCACTAACAAATCAATATCAGAAGTGGTTCTGTCGCCGCCATGCAAAATCACTGCATAGCCACCTATCAGCACAAATTCCACTTTGTGCTTGATGATAAGTTTTAAAAATTTTTGATGTGCCTCGTTTAAAATACTCATGGCTTTATTTTTCTTACCACACAACCATCGAAACTACTCATTCTGGGTTTACCTTCATATAGTTTATCTATCAAAAGTTTATGGCGTATCAACCGCTCTGTCATAGTAAGGGAAAGTATATAATCTAGTTTTTCCTTGTAAGCCTCGTCAGGATGAATTTTATTAACTTTCATAAATAAAATAAAATAAAATTTGTTAATATTCACTAATCAAGAAAATCCAAAATTTCTTGAACCCTGCCAATAGCCCCGTCTTCTAATCTTACCTTAATGCCACGATGGTGCTTGGGTGCACTGGTCAGTAGGTCTTTCACTATACCCTCGGTGAGTTTTCCTGATTTTTGGTCTTGCTTTAGCACAATGTTTACCGCCATGCCTGGTTTAATGTCGCTTCGAGTAGTTCCGTTCATAAAGTAAATTTAACTATATATTTTTGGTGTTTTACCTTTTGGAAAGTTGCAAACATTCCAAAAGGTAAAATGATAAAAATGGAAAAGCTGAAAATCTATGCCGAAGGCATGGCTGTTTCATCCATAAAGCCAATTTCCCATTGGTGGCCATCTAAATCGGCAAAGTTATGAAAATACATCCAGCCGTGGTCTTGTGGGGGCATATAGGTAGAGCCTCCGGCCTCTATTGCTTTGCGTACCATGTCGTCTACCTCTGCTCTACTTGCTGCATCCATCGCAATCAACACCTCGGTAGTTTTGGTCGCATCTGCAACATCTTTTTTGGTAAATTCTTTGAATCTAGGCTCTACCATCAGCATGGCAAAAATATTGTCTGCAATGATCATACAGGTTGCCGAATCGTCGGTAAACTGAGGGTTGAAGGTAAAGCCAAGATGGGTAAAGAATGCAATTGATTTCTTTAAATCTTTTACGGGCAAGTTTATGAATATTCTTGATGCCATTGATTTGAAAATTTAAGTTTGATAGTACTACAAACATAAGTATTTATAGGTGTTTTTTTCAAGTTGAGTAGATGCTTTTTTATCTCAATTTAAAACCGCAATTTTGAACTCTTCACTACAACCCACTTTCAAATTTAAAACATGAAAAAAATATTCGCTCTACTATCAATACTATTGCTTTGTCATTTACTATCTGCCCAAAAACTGGTGGTAGATATGCAGCATTTTTTACAAAAACAAGATCCAATTTGGGACACCACGCACACCTATTTTTATGAAGGAGCTTTTATAGGCAATGGCCTCGAAGGGGCTATGGTGTATAGAGAAGATTCCAATGCCTTACGATGGGATATCAACCGTACCGACCTTACTGCACCATCGCACAACCCAGAGTACACTAGGGCTAGATTTGGGGTGGGGAAATACATATTGCGACCACAAGGAAAAATATTGACTACTTCTATGCGGTTAGATTTGTGGAATGGACAACTTATTGGCCATATTACTACCACCAAAGGAAGCATTGATTTTGTCTCGTACGTACACCACGATGCAAAGGTGATGGTGACAGAATTTGTAGAAAAGGGCGAACAAGTTTCTTTTAATTATGTACCTGAGCAAGCAAAAGTAATCAAAGAATACCAATGGATAGAGAGCAGCACTATTTACGATTATCCTGCAAAAGCTATTCAAGAATTGAAGGTAGAAAATATCCAAGTTTCCCGACAAGAATTTAAAGAAGAGAAGACCTATTTTGAAGTAGCACATAGTGAAATAGCCCAAGTAGGAAAACGGATTTTTTTCAGCACTATTGGTACCAACGTACCTTTTACCACCGATACTACTGCTGCATTGACTAGGGTTAAGAGGGCTATGAATACTGGTGCAGCTACACTTTACCAAACCCATCAAGCATGGTGGCATCAATACTATCAAAAAACATTTGTAAGCATACCCGATGCTAGGCTAGAAAGTTTTTATTGGATACAGCTATATAAACTGGGCTCTTCACTACGTGCAGATGGTCCTCTGCTCGATTTGATGGGGCCTTGGTATGCCCATACGCCATGGCCTGCAATATGGTGGAACCTGAATGTGCAACTGACCTACTCGCCTTTGTACTCTTTAAATCAATTAGATTTAGGCGAAACTTTATATAAAACTTTGGATAAAAATACTGCCAATTTGATAAACAACGCACCTGAACCATTTCGGTACAATGCTGCTGGTATAGGCAGAGTCACTACTTACGACCTAAAGGGTGAAGTCAATTTATTGCATAGCAAATTTCCTTATTACGACAAAGAGCCCGGCAACCTTCAGTGGATTATGCACAATTATTTTATGCAATACCGCTATACGATGAACGATTCTATGTTATTGCGTCGCATATTTCCTTTGTTGAAACGCAGTACCAATCTTTATCTTGACATTATAGTGCAAGATGCGGCGGGCAAATACCATTTGCCAGAAACCTTCTCGCCCGAATATGCCCTTACCAAAGATGCCAACTACGACCTGTCGTTGCTAAAATGGGGCTGCCAAACGTTGCTGTTCATCAATCAAAAATTTGGGTTAAAAGATGCTTTAAATTCAAAATGGAACGATGTATTACAAAATTTAACCCCCTTTCCTACCGATAATACTGGACTACGCATAGGGGCAGATACCAGCTTACTTACCTCGCACCGCCATTTTTCTCACTTATTAATGATATATCCATTGCGGTTGTTGTCTTGGAATAATTTGGCCGACCGACCTATTATACAGCAATCGGTAGACCACTGGCTAGGGCTAAAGGGTGGCCATGCTGGCTATACTTACACTGCCGCTACAGCCATCAACGCATCGATGGGGCGAGGCGATAGTGCATTGAAATATTTGAATATTTTTTTAGACTATTTGCCTTGCAACACCCTTTACCGAGAGGCTGGTCCTGTGATAGAAACGCCTTACGCAGCAGTAAATTCTATGCACCAAATGCTATTGCAAAGTCATGGCGAATATTTGAATGTGTTCCCCGCTATGCCTAACACCTGGGGCGATGCTGCATTTCATCAACTACGTGCCGAAGGAGCATTTTTGGTAAGTGCAAAACGCCAGCAAGGCAAAACTCAGTGGATCATGATAGAAAGTTTGGCAGGAAGCGTATGTAAAATCAAACTAGATTTTAATGCTTTAAAGCTGATTGTAAAAGGAAAAAGAAAGCACAATTATACAATAGGTGAAAACAATATTTTTACCATTGATTTAAAAAAAGGAGAAAAAATAACGATTGCAGAAAGTGAAATACTTGCAAATATAACAGAGGTAAATAGTGTGGGAAAGCCCAATTGTTATGGAATGAAATTTAAAACCAAGTTTACCTCTAAAAAATAGTAAACCATATTGATAGATTGTACAATGAGGAAAAAAAAACAATGCGTATGGATACAACTATGGGCAATGTCGCTATTGACATTATTTATAATACCGAATGGTGTTGTTGCAGAAGAGTATAAATTAATATATGAAGATAAGGGTCAAATATATCTAGACACCACAGAAAAACTTACTATTAAAGAGGTTACTGCTACAAAATTTGACCATAATTTTAAAGATGCAATGGGTGCAGACGCTGTACTTCACAATTTTGAACATAGTTATTGGTATAGATTTAAAATAATCAACCGCTCTCATCATTTAGATTTGGTTTTTCGGCCACTTATCAATGCTCATCCGCTAGAAGTCTATTTTCAAAATGGAAACCAAGTATTTACAAAAGCGAAAATATATAAAACATTCTCTTTTTTAGGGTTAAATATCCCAATGCCAAAGCCCTACTTTGTATTGCACCATCCTCAAAGTACACAATTTTGTTATATCCGACTAAAAGTCAATTACTATACAGGTATAGGCTACGAAGTGAGAGCCCTACCAGATTTATTAAGAGAATACATCGGCAATTTTAGCTATTTCGGTTTTTTTGTAGGGGTAGTATTGGTTATCACTTTGTTCAACCTAGCGCTGTTTTACAAGTTGCGAGAAAAAATTTACTTCTATTATTTTACCTATACCTTGAGCCTTGCACTTTATGCACTGGTTTCTTGGGGATTTTTAAATTCTTTTTTGTTTAGCACCTTTTGGCTTAATTTAATATACTCTACGCCATATTCTTGTATCACTTTGTCGTTGCTATGCTACACACAACATTTTTTTCAAGCAAAGAGACGTTATCCTCAACTGCACATTATCTTAAGGCGAACGGTAGTCGTCAAATTGATATTATTTCTAATTAGCATTAGTACAGGATATTATTTTTTAATGAATAGATATACTGATAATTTGCTACTGGTGCCTGCACTCATCTTAGGCTTGCTAGCATTTAAAGATGGATATAAGCCAGCACTGTATTTTCTTATCGCCTTATTTATTATTTATTTGGGAATGCTGATTACCGCATTATCAAGTATCTTAAATATACAAGATTCAGATATTATTTTATTTAATCTAGCTTTATGCGAAATAGTACTATTTTCTATTGCACTAGCCGATCGATTGCGAAACTTGAAAAGAGAAAAAGAAATGGCACTTCAGCAAACAGTAGCCATTCAAGCCAATAAAAATAAAGAATTGGAAGAAAATGTAGCACAGCGTACAGACGAACTAAAATTGGCTAGTTTGGAAATAGTAAGAATGAATGAATTGTTGAAAAGCTACACTAAAAAACTAGAAACCAAAGTAAAGGAAGTTTCTCAAGAAAGGGTAGTAAACAAGCAATTGGATTTTGAAGCATTTAAGGAAATATTTCCCGATGAAGAAGCCTGCCTCAAATACCTCTCAGAATTAAAATGGAGCAAGGAATTTGAGTGTCGCAAATGCCAAAATACAAGTTATTTCTTAGTAAAAAATTCGTTAAGTAGAAGGTGTACCCGTTGCCGATATATAGAATCGCCAATGGTTAATACCATATTTGACAATATAAAATTTCCGTTGGTAAAGGCATTTTATTTGTTATTTGTAGTGAGTAGCGGTATGGAAATATCCATAGAGCACCTTTCTAAAATGATGGAATTGAGAAGTGCCACTTGTTCATCATTTAGAAAAAAAATATTATCAACCATTCGTGAAACCAAAAAAGCAAAAGGCAGCAGTGCCTGGAGCAATCTTATTTTACAAAAGTTATAAAGCTAATAAATGAACGTTTGGTTCCAGATTATCCATATAAACTTACTAAAAACCTAGTGGGTACTGAACTGTTTTTTGTCGGCTTTAAAAACAAAAAATAATAATATATAAAAAATTGATAAACAAAATATTGATATTCTAATTGATGTGCATCAAGGTGTAAATAAGATTTGATTTTTTTGTTGTAAAATATAAAAATATGCTTTGGTTTGTAGATTTTTTTTCTAAACTCTAATTTATAATTTACTTTTGGATAGTTGCCACTTTTGATTGGCACTAAAAAATAATTCTTCTAAACCATAACAAAACATGAAAAAATTAATACTTGCATTAAGTTTCTTTATCGGCATAGAAACACTCATCGCTCAACCTACAAACTGGCAAAATTTTTCCGCAACAGGATGCGATGGCAAAATGAAATCTTTAAAGACCACGATACAAACTGAATCAAAACCTATGATATTAATTTGGGAAGGTTTTGATTGTGGATTTTGCAGAGAAGAAGGGTCTGAATGTGCGGTTTCAGCTCAAACCTACGGAAAAACAATCATTTATTGGAATGCATTTGGTAGAATAAATGGCAATGCTACTTGCAAGGAAGCAGCATCATGGGCTACTGAATATGGCACGCCAGCAAGTAACTTTGTTTTTTTAGATGCCCCGGCTGAAGACAATTGGTCACAACCATCACCTGGACAAGGGCGTTGGTACTTTGTAATTTCTCAAGATAAAGTTTCTAAAGAATTGAAAATTATATATTCTGGAAACATCATCAAAGATGCAGAGGTAGTGGCTCGTAGAGCTACCAAAGATTTTCCTACAGCAAATGAATCAAGCGAATCTATATTGACTAGTGCGAAACTATTTCCAAATCCTGCTAATGAAAGCATTAATTTTCAATTGCAGTTAAAATCTACTGCTGCTGTAAGTGCTGAAATAGTAGATTTGACAGGCAAATCTTTAGGGGTGATTTTAAATGGTGCATACCAATCGGTAGATAAATCAATAGACTTAAATGGATATGCTAAAGGGATGTACTTTGTAAAATATACAGTTGATGGTATGCCATTTAGCCAATTATTTACAATTAAATAATATAAAAACTGTTCGTTGTTTTCTAACCCCATATAAAATGATACTTAATATGCCATCTGTCAAATTAGCCATTGTAATAGCGATTCTTTCTGGAATGCTCGTAGGATGTAAAAAAGAAGATACTGTAGCTCCTACAACAGAAAAGACAATTGCCCCGCCAAAAGATTCGGTTAAAGCAATAGCAATGAACGCTACGTTCTCTACACCAAACATGACTGCTACAGTTTTGGGCGATAGCATAGAATATTACCAATTTAAGGCTGTATTTACCAATACAGAAATAACCAAAGATGAATTATCGGATAGTTTATTTGTATGGGAACTAGTATCTGCAACCTTACCAGCTTCATGGTATGTATATGTTTGTGCAGATGGGGTTTGCAATTCAGAAACAATAAAAAAAGCAGATTTTGACATCTCTTCGGGTGGTAAAACTTCTTTCTATATAGATTTTGCCACCGAGGATGCTAAAGGTTTCTCTCAACCACTAGGAAAAGGTACGGCAGAAGCCGTTTATCTGATATATAGAAAAGGGATGAAAAAAGAAGATGGTATAAAAGTAACTGTTAAACTTACAGCAGAATAAAACGAGTATTACTTCCTTGCAAAAATCTCATTTGCAAGGAAGATTTTTTCCTATACTAAATCAGTGGACTTTAATGTATTTTTTTAATCAAGGTTATATAAACGTTGATACACAAGCAACTTAAACATTGTAAATTGCGGTAGCTTTTTTTGCCCTTATCCTCTAGGATTTTAAGGATAATAACTCGAAATTAGAAACTTTAAAAGTCACCTCTAGTGTGGCTTGGATATTAATCTCGACAACAATTTATTTCTTTTATGAAATTCTTCAAATTTACCCTTTCTAGTGGCTGTACAGTGCGTGTTTTAACATTCTTTTGTATCGTTTTTTTTCAAATCAACTATCAAGCAAATGGGCAAACGAGAATATGCAACATCCCATTATTTAGCAAAGGTTGCAACAGTGCAAGTATAGCCTCTATTGCTATTGTAGATGCTACAAAAGATACAGTTTTTAGCTTTACCAGCAAAACAGTTTGTGACCAACCAACAGAGATACCTGCAATAAGTACTATAGCCCTAAAGCCAAACAACGAATATACCTTATATGTAAAAACTGCCACCACTGGGTACAGTATTGGTGCTTTTTTGTCAAACGATGGAGATTTATTTTACAACGAGATAGGAGTAGATAATGTAATCAATCTAGTTAGTAGCGCAAGCAATGTTGTTGCGTCGAAGTTTACGGTTTCTGGCCAAAATGGCAGTACTTTAAGAATGAGGATACTATCCACTATTGGCAAAAGAAGTTACGTGCTAAACGACGCATGTACAGGAGCTGATTTTGCACAAGGAGAGTTTGAAGACTATGTGTTCAATATAAGAAACTGTAATTTACCTAGAGGATTTTCTGCCGGGCAGAACGATACTATTTGCATTGGCGGTTTTGATACACTTAATGGAACTTTTTTAAATAATGCTACTATCAAATGGAGTCCTTCAAACTTAGTATTGCAACCCAACAACCCATCGACCAATACAGCTGTACTTAATGCAACCACTACATTTACCTACTCGGCTATCAATGATACGAGTAGATGCAGATATACAGATGCAGTTACTATTTATGTAAACCCTACCCCTTCGGCAAAATCATATATTGCCGAGGTGCAAAAAGGAAACCGTTGCCCCTATCCTGGCAATGAACTTAAAATCTATCTTGACCCCACAGTTACCACCCCCGTTCTCTATCAATGGTATAATAAAGCAGGATTGATTAAAGGTGCTACAAAGAGTACCTATATTGCCACTACATCTGACACCTACTATGCCACCATTCAATACAAAAAATCTTGTGCGGTTACCAAATTAAACAGCATAACCATAGACCTAATCCCAGCAGAAATACACACCATAAGTACCACCAGCAATGTGCTATGCCCCAAAGGAAGCCTAAACTTAAAATCATCATTGCCAGCTTCGGGCTACAGGTTTCAGTGGGCCAAAATAAACAAACCTCTTACTGCCAATATTGACGATACGGTAGCTATAAATAATGAAACCAATAGCCAGATTGCAATTAAAGATACAGGTAGATACATCTTATTGGCTTACAACATCAGTACAGGTTGCATTTCATTCAATAAAGAGGGAAACATCAAAATAGTACCCTCTACAATATCAGCCGCAATTGCCAAGCAAAGTCTTGGATATTGCCCCAATAGTTCCGTAGCTATTCAAGCTGTGTACTCGCCAAAGAATGTGACTTTTCAATGGATGTACGGTTCATCAGGATTGCCTATTGCCACCAACAGCAGTAAAGAAGTTTACAATGCTTCAGAATCGAAAAGTATATTTGTAAAAGTAAGCGATGGCAGTTGTACCGTAAACTCTGATACCGTTTACCCACGGCAGGTAGAATTATTTAAAGTGGGTCTTTCAACCGCATCAGATTGTAAAGGAGCTTCCACTCAGATAATTTCTAATTATGATGCCAGCCTTGCGAACTACAAATTTGCTTACGAATGGTATTCAGGTAAAGAAGGTAATCCAATAGATGCTAGTGAAACTAAAACGTCTAATTATCCATACGCTATAGCCCCCTCAAAAGTAGGTGTAAAATATTTTTTAAAAGTAGCTACTGAAGATGGTAAATGTTCAGAGACAGCGGCTATTACAGTTCCTACTAAGCCACAACCTTTCAAAATACTAGCCGATAATGATACTATTTGTGAAGGAACTGGAACCTTTATTACCAACAATTTAAAATCGCCATATTTTGAATGGACAATGCCAAACAAGACATCTATTTCTAATACTGCATCATTTTATACAAATTTAGAAGGTTGGCATTTTGCTAATGGTATTATAGTAGATGCAAATCAAAACGAATGTTTCGTTCGAGATTCTATATATATAACTGTACTAAAGAAACCTACCATTACCCCAAATCTTAAATATGCTGATACTACAGTATGTGCCCCTAAAACAGTAACATTGGAATTGATAGGAGATACCAAAAATATTAAAAGTTACGAATGGACTAACTATGGTGAAATAACTGTAGAAGGGGCTAATAAATCTATTTTTGAAGCTACCCAAAGTGGCGATTATACAGCACTTGCCATAGGGCTAAATGGCTGCAAATCGGACAATAGCAATAGTAAAATAGTAACGATTAATGATTTACCTGCTGCTGCCAAATGGTATTCTTACAACCAAAATGAAAGAACCACAACCCAAATATGCAGTGGAGACAGCCTTTTTACCAATATTTCTGCAATGCCCAAGGCCAATGATATTGTAAACATTTCTTTATTGTTGAATAATGCAGTAGTAAAGCCGATAGATTCAGGTACAAACAATTTGTATTACCGAATAAAACTAGCGGGTGATTACACTGCTAGAGTAACCAATACCATAACAGGGTGTATTGCCGATACCGTGGTAAAGGTGATAGCTATAGCCTCGCCACAGATAAAAATACACAGAGATAGTACTTTCTGTACCAATAATACTTTTGTACTCAATACCAACTATGGTGCAACCTATAAATACCTGTGGATCGCTGATAATGGAACTATTGCAGATACTACATTGAATGAAACCAATTTAAGTTTATTTTCTACTTTTATTCCACCTCAAATAAAAGTTTCGCTAAGAGTAACTGACCAAGTAACCAGTTGCATAGCTACCGATACTTTCTTGCTTACCGTAATCCAAAATTTTACAGTAAACTCTCAAACAGGTTCTCCCGAGTGTAGTGGTGGTCTTGGCTATGCCAAAGCCATACCTCTAGGCGGCAAAGCACCATTTCAATACTTATGGAACGATGCTGATAACCAAACCAAAGACAGTATTTTGGTAAAATCTGGAATATATAGTGTTGCAGTCAAAGACAGCAGAGGGTGTAGCAATTCGGCCCAGCAAGTTATTGTTCAAAATAAAGGCTTTTCTAACATCATCATAGACACTGTAAAATATTTGCCCCCTACTTGTGGAAATATACCCAATGGAGAAATAGAGATAGATACCAACAGTACTTTAGGCAAAACAACTGTAAAATGGACTGCGGGAACTATAAATTTGGGCAGTAGCTTAAAACTTAGCAACCTTAAAGGAGGCACCTATACAGTAACCGTTTCAGATATATTAGGCTGCAAGTCTGCTACTTTTGAATTTGCTGATCCTATTGCTGCTACTTCAGGAACCATAGCAGGCGACAAAAGTTTAAATATAGGTACCCCAATGCCTATCATCAGCAATGTGACCTCGCCCAAGGGCAATCAAAATCTAAAAATTCAATGGCAAAAAAGTGAAAACAAACAAACCTGGGATACCATACCTGGGGCTAACCAACTGGATTATTCACCTATAGACCTTACCGCTACTACTAGTTTTAGACGTTTGGTAACTGATGCTTGTAGCACTTATTATTCTAATATGGTCACCTATACCATGCGACCTGCACTGCCCGATTCTATTTCGGGGGTAGGTAAAGTAGGCGCACCCATTGCCATCATGATCAATAGTACCTACAAATCGCCATATACAGTGGTGCTCAGTATTGCTCCTACTAATAATCAAGGGCAATCTATAGATACGACCCTATCGTTCTCAAGTAATACCTTTTCATTTGCAAGCAAACGAGAGGGCATTTATACCATCAAATCGGTAAATGGTACAAACGTTTCTGCTACTGCCCGAGGCAATGCGACTATTGGTAATAGCGGTGCTTTGCTATCGGGCGAGGTTACGCTAGGACAACCGTTGAAAATTGTATTTATTGGAAATATAAAATTCAAAGTAAAGATTTATTACAACTTCTTTGCTACGCCACAAAGCAACCCCATCAAGGATTCTGTGATTTTTGACAATGAGTTGTCAAAATTTATCCCTACCCAAACTGGTCGCTATGAGCTGCTGTCGTTGATTGATGGTAATGGCACCAAAGGTCAAGCCACGGGATTTGCCAATGTAAACCCAGTGTTCAACCCACCTACGGCCGATATTAAGGGTGGTGGTTATGTAGGTTCTATTATCAGTATCACCATTACACCAAATAGTGGTGTAGGCCCTTGGGACGTGGAAATATTGCTAGATGATATGCCCTACAAGACCATCACTATGGAAGGGCTGGCATTTCAATTTCCATCAGAGAAGCCCGGCAAATACAAGATAAAATCGGTAAACAACAATCGCCGAGGCAATGGCGAGGCTATAGTCATTACCATCAACCCACTTCCCGACTTGAATTCGGTATTTGTTTGGAATGCCGTATCGCCCGATGGAGACGGCAAAAACGACCATTTTGTGATTCAAATTCCGCTTTGGCTAGACAGTTTGGGTTTCAAATTTGACCTAGATATATTTGATAGAGAAGGTACATTCTTGAAAAAAATGCACGAGGTAGATGCTGCCACCCTTGGTACCACAGCCTCTAATGACATGCTAGAATACAAATGGAACGGTAAAAATGAAAATGGAGAACTATTAACCCCTGGAACTTATTTCTTCTCGTTTAAAATAAACGACAGTGCGAGTAAAAATAAACCCACCAAAGCCGAAAAGGAAAAAGCCAACAGAAGTGGGTTTTTGGAGATAAGAAGATAGAAAGGTGAGATTGATTAACTGTATTGAGCAAATTGGTGTTTAGATAAAATTCTTTTCTCTCGTTGGTAATAAATGTATCATGATATAGACATTTGCCCAAAATAGAAGTTGTAATATTGAATGTTCATCGAAATCAGAATATTTAAAATTGTTTATATTTAAAATCGCATATTAGCTGTGATTTTAAATTATAATTTCTTCATTAGCACATGGTATTAAGCTGTAACGAAATAAAAGACCGAGTAATTTATTTCTCAAAAGAATGGGTAGAAACTTTAAACGAAGAAGCAAATGCAAGACCATTTTTAGTTGAATTTTTTAATGTGTTAGGCATTAGTAGCAAAAGTATATTTGCCTTTGAACATATCACCTAAATTTATGAGTAGCTACAGCGAAACGCCATTAATGAAACAGTTCAATGCCATCAAAGCCAAGTATCCTGGGGCATTGTTGCTGTTTAGGGTGGGCGACTTTTATGAAACATTTGGCGAAGATGCCATACTTGCCAGTAAAATACTGGACATCACACTTACCAAACGTGGCAATGGTAGTGCCTCTGAAACTGCACTTGCTGGCTTTCCACACCATTCGATAGACAACTATTTGCCAAAGCTGGTGCGGGCTGGCCAGCGTGTAGCGATATGCGACCAGCTAGAAGATCCCAAAACGGTGAAGGGAATTGTGAAACGTGGCGTTACCGAACTCGTAACCCCTGGAGTTTCCTATAATGACCACGTGCTAGAAACAAGGCAAAATAATTATTTGGCCTCCATTCATATTGCCAAAGACATTTTTGGCATTTCATTTCTCGATATTTCTACAGGCGAATTTATTACCTCGCAAGGCGATAAAAATTATATTGAAAAATTATTGCAAAGCCTACAGCCCTCTGAAATTCTTTATTGTAAGAAAAACAAAACGGAATTTATTGCCACCTTTGGCAACGAGTACAACACCTTTGCACTAGAAGATTGGGTGTACGCACACGACTACGCCTACGAGCAACTAACGCAACATTTTGGCACAGCAACTCTCAAAGGTTTCGGCATAGAAGATATGGCTTTTGGCATCATCTCGGCAGGGACAATTTTTTATTATTTGAAGGAAACAGAACACCGAGAGCTCAATCATATCAGTGCTATTGCCCGAATAGAAGAAGAAAAATATGTATGGCTAGATAAGTTTACCATTCGCAATTTAGAGCTGGTATTTCCACAACAAGTAGGAGCAATACCATTGATTGCTATTTTCGACAAAACACTTACGCCCATGGGTAGCCGCCTACTGAAACGTTGGCTGGTATTGCCCTTGAAAGAAATTGCTCCAATACAAAATAGGCTAGAAGTGGTAGATAAATTGGTAAATAATACAGAACTACTGAATGCATTAAATAGCGAACTAAAACATATTGGCGATTTGGAACGGTTGATTTCTAAAGTAGCGGTACGCCGCATCAACCCTAGAGAATTGATGCAATTGAAACGTTCGCTAGAACACACATTACCCATCAAACATAAATTGCAAGAATCGGCAACCCGTACCCTGCAACAGTATGCAGACCAGTTGCATCCTTGCGAATTTTTAATTGAAAAAATAGGCAATACCTTGTTAGCAGACCTGCCGCTATTGACGTCTCAAGGAAACATTATTCAAAACGGAATTCATCCAGAACTAGACGAACTGCGGTCAATTGCATTCTCGGGCAAAGATTTTTTGGCAAAAATTCAGCAGCGAGAGGTGGAACGCACTGGAATAGGTTCGCTAAAAATTTCTTACAACAAAGTTTTTGGGTATTACCTAGAAGTGACCAATACCAATAAAGACAAAGTTCCCACCGATTGGATTCGCAAGCAAACCCTTGCCAATGCAGAGCGGTACATCACCGAAGAGCTGAAAATATATGAAGAAAAAATACTTACCGCAGAAGATAAAATCAATCAAATAGAATTTCGATTGTACAATGAATTGGTGGCAAGTGCAGAAGATTACGTAACACAAGTGCAGCAAAATGCACGACTACTGGCACAGGTCGATTGCCTTTGTTCGTTTGCGGCTACCGCCATCGCCAACAACTATTGCAAGCCAGACATAAATGAAAGCCACACCATAGATATTAAAGAAGGTCGCCACCCAGTGATAGAGCGACAACTGCCTGCTGGCGAGGCATACATTGCCAACGATGTGCTGCTCGACAATGAAGGTCAGCAAATCATCATCATTACTGGGCCCAATATGGCGGGAAAGTCGGCCTTGCTAAGACAAACAGCCTTGATTACTTTGCTGGCGCAGATAGGTTCATTCGTACCTGCTACCTCGGCAAAAATAGGGTTGGTAGATAAAATATTTACCCGAGTAGGGGCATCCGACAACTTGTCCAAAGGGGAATCTACTTTTATGGTAGAAATGCACGAAACCGCAAGTATTCTCAACAACATGAGCGAACGAAGCCTTATTTTGATGGACGAGATAGGCCGTGGCACCAGCACTTACGATGGTATTTCTATTGCATGGTCTATTGTGGAGCACTTGCACAACCACCCCAAAGCCCGACCACGAACACTTTTTGCTACACACTACCACGAGTTAAACCAATTGGCCAATGATTTTGACCGAGTAAAAAATTTCAATGTAAGTGTAAAAGAAGTAGGCAACAAAGTGGTGTTTCTACGCAAACTAAAAGAAGGAGGTAGCGAGCATAGTTTTGGTATTCATGTGGCACAAATGGCAGGAATGCCCAACAGCGTAGTGCTTCGTGCTAATGAAATTATGTACCATTTGGAAAAAGATAAAATCAGAAATAAAACTGCCGCAAAGTTGAATGATATTCCCAAAAATAATTTTCAATTGAAACTTTTTGAAGCCACCAACCCCTACTTTGACCAAGTAGTAGAAGAGCTAAATAAACTTGACATCAACACCATGTCGCCAGTAGAAGCCTTGTTAAAACTCAATGAAATTAAGGGAATGTTGATGTAGGTTGTTTAAAAATTTATGTCTAAAATTTTATGAAAGTATATTTGGAAATTGTTGCCCATTCAGATAACTTGTAAAGGTGAACGAAAATTATATCAGAAATACCATCGTCTACAAAGATTATTTTTGGGACTTTTATAATAATCAAACAAAAGCAGTTCAAGAAAAAATTGATTGGGTTATTGGCTTAGTGCGAACATTAAAATTTATTCCAGACAAGTTTTTTAAACATTTGGAAGGGACTCATGGAATTTATGAAATGAGAATAAAAGTTGGCAGTGATATCTTTAGAATATTTTGCTGTTTTGATAAAGGAAACCTCGTAATTCTTTTCAATGGTTTTCAAAAGAAAACCAACAAAACACCCTCTCAAGAAATTGAAAGGGCAAAAAAATTAAAACAACAATATTTTGAAACTAAATAATAAATAATGAATAAAAATAACATCTATGATAAATAAAAAACAAACTGATATTGTGAATTGGGACGACCATCTAGATAAAAAATATGGTAAAAAAGGCACACCTGGCCGTGAAAAATATGCAGAAGGTTTTGAAGCATTCAAAATTGGAGTACTTATTCAAGAGGCTAGAAAGAAACAACACTTGACACAGGAAGACCTGGCTTTACGGATAGGCACCACTAAAAATTACATTTCAAGGATAGAAAATGATGCAAGTGATATACGTCTCACTACATTAATGCGCATTATTCGTGAAGGATTGGGTGGTGAATTGACATTAAATTTTAGTATTTGAAAGTCACTATAAAACTTAAATCCCAATCTTGCTAATAATCTCTTCTGCCCTAGTAGTATCTCCTTCAAAAATATATGCTGCTTGTTCATAAAAAGGAGTGCGTTCTGCAAGTTTAGCCAATAAAAATGTGTTTAATTCATCATCCGATTTTTGGCTTAACATAGGTCTTTTATCTTTCCCAGCTTGGAGTCGGGTGAGTAATGCAGTTTGTGAAACTTTCAAATAAATACTAATATCATTTTTCTTTATTTGCTCCATATTGTCGTAGAAACAAGGTGCACCGCCGCCTGTAGCAATCACAGCATTTGTTTCATTTAACACTTCATGTAAAACTTTACGCTCTACCTCCCTAAAATAATCTTCCCCATGCTCGGCAAAAATGCTGGCGATAGTTTTATTTTCGTGTGCTTCTATGCGTTCATCTACATCTACAAATTGATAGTGTAGCATTTTTGCCAGTACCCTTCCTAGGGTCGATTTGCCGCTGCCTGGCATGCCTACGAGAATGATGTTCATGAAATTTGATTTTAAATCAATAAACGAGTGCTACCTCAATTAAATATCTTTTTGTAGTGCAATTGCACTAATCCTTTATCAAAACTTTTTACTTCGCTTAATTTTAGATTTAATTCTGGTCTATGTTGTTTAAACAAAGATATTCCCTCTCCTAATAGAATGGGAACAATAGAAATGTAAAACTCATCTATTAAATTTTCCTTCAATAACTCATGCACTATTTCTGCACCACCATCGCAATAGATGCCTTTGCCAGATTGAGATTTCAATTGTAAGACCAATTCTTTGAGATTGCCAGAATAAAATTTAGTGTTACCACTATTGGGTATAGATTGCCTAGTAATTACATATACTTCCTTATCAGCATGTGGAAATTCATACCCCATCGAAATTACTTTTTCATACGTTTTTCGCCCAATAAGTACGGTATCTATACCACTTACAAATTCTGCATACCCATAATCCTCACCTTCATGTGCTACAACGGATAGAAATTCCAAATCATCATTTGGTTTTGCAATGTATCCATCCAAACTCATTGCAATGTAGAGGATAAGTTTTCTTTCAGAAGTCATTAGAAATTATTCAAAGAGGATTGGATTGCTAGACAAAATATAAATCAAAAAGAAATAAAAACCAATCCACTTACTTCAACCTCACCCTAGGATCTACAGTAGCGTAGAGTATGTCTACAAAAATATTGATGATGATGAAAACAAAAGCTACAAAAAGTGTAGTGCCCATTACTACTGGAAAATCTAGTTTGTATACTGCATCAATAGTTACAGAGCCTATGCCTTTCCAGTTGAATACTTTTTCTATAAAAAATGCACCTGCCATAAGTGATGCCAGCCAACCGGAAACAGCCGTAATTACAGGGTTCAATGCATTTTTTAAAGCATGCTTTACCACGATTGCAAAGTAGCGCAATCCCTTGGCACGAGCGGTACGAATGTAGTCTTGCGAAAGCACATCTAGCATAGCACTACGGGTCAGTTGCACTATGATGGACAATGGCCGCAAGCCTAGCGTTATTGCTGGCAGGATAATGTTTTTTAATACCAATTCTTTGCCATCAATTCCATATTCCCATAGTTGGCCCGAAGAATTAAGCCCTGTATAATCTGAAAGATAATAACCAAATACCATAGCTATTAAAGCCCCCATAACAAAGGGTGGGGCAGAAATACCAAATACGGAAATGGTGACCATGGTATGATCGAGAATACTATTTTGCCTAAGCGAGGCGATAACGCCAAACAAAATACCAAAGAACGTGGCGAAAAGCATGGCAGCAGTAGCCAGCCAAAAAGTTCCTTCCATATTTTCTACAATAATTTCGTTTACTTTCTTATTGGTTTGAAACGACCTACGCATGTAGGGGTATTTTGCCACAAATACTTTTTGGGTGCCATAAGAAATTTGGGTGCCATAAGAAAATAGCTTTTTGTAGGCATATTTTTTTTCGTTTTCGATATTAGATTCGTGGCACGACAAGGGCGACAGGTCGTTCAGGTACATCAGCAATTGCTCTGGTAGTGGCCTATCCAATCCCAAATCTTTGGTGATGGCTTCTCTAGTTGACACATCGGTACGCTGCCCCGCCATCATAGAAACTGGGTCGCCAGGCAAAACATTGAATATAAAAAATACCACAATTACTGCCCCAAAAAGCACTAGGCAACCATAAAGAAGTCTGGAAAAGACAAATTGAATCATTGGAGCAATTGGAGTATAACTTCGGGCGACGGTGTATCATTGTAATGCCATTTGCCTAGTACCACACCGTCTTTGAGTAATATTGTACCAGGGTTAGCTCGTACCATCGTTTTTAAAATGGTTTCATCCACAAAATAGTAAGGTGCGGCCAACTGTGTACCATGACGATATTCTTCAAATATAGTTGCACTAGCATGGCTGGTCAATACCATAGTTTGTCCTATTTTATTATTTTCCAAAGATTTAATTATTTGGTTAATTTTCCCCATGCACTCGCCTTCGCAAGCAACTTTTGCTTTTAGCGGAAACGGAATCACGACCAAAAATTTATTTCCTTTAAATAGTTCTGGCGTAGCATCACCATCTTCTCCTTCGATACGTAACCCTACTATTTTGGGAATTAATTTTGTTGAATCGCCCACTAATGTATGCCGCACGTATTTGTAAGCAGTATCGGTAGGGTAGGTAGCATCAGTAAACTCGTATTCTTTGCCGTCTTTGGAGAGTATCCATTGATATTGGGCTTTTTCTTCGGGCTGAGTTAATTTCAAAATATTGTTGCCCACTTTGTAATTCAAATTGTCTATTAAAGGCAAGTGTTGGGTAATGTAGTAACCGCTATACACCATGCCTAAAGCCAAGACACCCATAATAAAATGCTGTACTTTTTGAGGCAGCATTGTTTTTAAACTATTCTTTTGAAAGAACAATACAAGCAAAAATGCAAGTGTAACAATGTTTTTGTAAAATGATTCTTTAGGCGTCATGGGCAGCACCGTACCAAAGCAACCGCATTCTTTTACCTTGTCAAAATAATAAGAGTAGAATGTGAGGAAGGTAAAAAATAAAGTCATGAGTAGGGCAATCCACATGGTTTTACGCATTTCATATTGCAGCAAAATAGCGATGCCCAGCACCAATTCAAATGCACAGATGAGTACCGAAAACTGAATGCTGTAGGGAACCAATAGATGAAAAAGTGGCGTAAAATCGGTAGCAAATACTTCAAAATATTCTACCAGCATGTGGGCTGTGCCATAAGGGTCATTGAGCTTTACAGCACCAGAAAAAACAAAAAGCCCCCCAATCAGGAAGCGACAAATTTGGGTAAATAGTTTCATAGAAAGATTTAAGGAATAAATATGATTAATAGTTATTTAATAGGAATATTTTTTGGGATTTTGAGAAGTGTGAAAAATTGCTAAAACACTAACTAACAACTTCTCTTCATTAACTCTAAATAATATTATGTATGGAAATTTATTCAAATTTATCACCCTAACATTTTTAAATCGAATTGCATAATGAGGATTGATGGTTAAGGACGCAATTTTATTATCCACTTCATTTAAAAATTCAACCCCTAATTGTTGTTTCTTATTGGTATACCAATTGTAATTTTTCTTTAAGTTATTTATTGCTGTTGGATTTAATTTAACGCTATACATGCTTCCCTTCCCTTAATTCTTTTAAGAAAACAAATGCATCTATTCCTGGCTGTGGATTTGCCTCTTCCTCTAATAAAATTTTTTCAAGTTCTTCAATCTGCCAAGGATGTAATCCAGATGCATGATTCTTATTGACTTCCTCTACTTTTAATATAGTGGCAGATTTTAATCTTTCAAAAACTTGCATATAAAATGGTAATTCTTCATCCGGAACACTTATGTATATACCTTTCATAATTTAATCATTTTATATGCCTTTATAAACCTTATATTTTTACATCAAATTAAATAAAATGAGTCAATATTCAAGAAAAAAAATTCAATAAAAACATACCTGACTTTGATAGTTTAATTATACCCATTGTTAAATTAGAAAGGCCTAATTTATGAAAGTTTAAAATTCTCACTCCCCATATCCCATTTTTATTAGGCAGAAGACAGCATAGTTAATCATGTCTTGATAGTTGGCATCTACCCCTTCGCTGATACGGGTTTTGCCATCGTGGTCTTCAATCTGTTTTACCCGCAGTAGCTTCATCAATATCAAATCGGTGATAGAGCTTACCCGCATATCTCGCCAAGCCTCGCCATAATCATGATTTTTCTTTTGCATCAATTCTAGCGTTTCTGCAATGTATTTGTCGTACATGGAAAACACTCGGTCTGGCTGCATTTCTAATGTAGTTTCGGTCATAAGTTCTATTTGCATCAATGCCATGACGCAATAATTAATAATGGCAATAAATTCGGAATTAATACCTTCTTCTATTTGCTGTGCTCCCTTATCTTGGATAGATCGAATTCGCTGGGCTTTAATAAATATTTGATCGGTGATGGAAGGCAACCTTAATATGCGCCAAGCAGTGCCATAATCCAATGTTTTATTGACAAAAATAGATCGAGCTTTTCGTATCACATTTTTGTATTCCACAATCGTTTGATTTATCACTTTAAATAGGTATAATTAAAATACACAGAAATTTTATTTTTCAAATTCTAAATTAAGACAATTCTTAATGAAAGAGATATTTTTTAACCCAAAAAAAACCTTGAATGTAGGCGGCAGCTTGCTTTCGCTGCATACCCCAATAGTGATGGGGATACTTAATGCTACACCAGATTCTTTTTTTGCCCAAAGTCGAGTGCAAAATGAAGAGGCTATTTTGCAAAGAGCCCAGACTATGATTGCAGAGGGTGCAGCCATACTTGACCTAGGTGGATATTCTACACGCCCAAACGCACCTGAAGTGAGCGAACAAGAAGAATTGCAAAGAGTGATATGGGTGGTAGAATTATTAAAAAGCAATTTCCCACAAGTACCCATTTCTATAGATACCTTTCGTGCAAGTGTAGCCCAGTCAGCAGTAGCAAAGGGTGCAACCATCATCAACGATATTTCTGGTGGGCAAATGGATGATAAAATGTTTGAAACGATAGCACAGTTGCAACTGCCCTACATTCTTACGCACACACGAGGTACTCCTCAAAATATGATGCAACTAACTAATTACGAAAATTTTATTAAAGAAATCTTAGATTATTTTGAAATTCGTATTTCTAGATTGTATCAATTAGGTGTAAAAGATATCATCCTTGATTTAGGTTTTGGATTTGCGAAAACGATAGAGCAAAATTTTGAGTTGTTAGGTAAATTGGAAGTTTTCAAAATGTTCAATTTGCCACTATTGGTCGGTGTTTCTAGAAAATCTATGGTGTATAAAACATTAAATTGCACCGCCGATGAATCGCTAAATGGTACTACGGTATTGCATACTGCTGCACTACTTCAAGGAGCATCAATATTAAGAGTACACGATGTAAGGGAAGCAAAAGAAGCAATCATATTATGTGAAAAACTAAATCTTCACAATCGGTTTTTAAACGTTATAAATTAGTATATTTTAGTAGCATGGCATTTTTATTTCATATAGGATTTTTAGAGGTGACACCTGTCGATTTGCTCGACATTGCTATTGTGGCGTTGATTATATTTCAGCTTTACAAATTGATGCGAGGTCGTGTTGCTGCCAACATATTTTTAGGAGTACTATCGGTGTACATGGTTTATTTGGTAGTAAGGGCATTGAAAATGGAGCTACTGTCGTCTGTTTTAGGGCAGTTTATGGGCATTGGGGTTATTGCAATCATCATTATTTTTCAGCCCGATATTCGTAAATTTTTGCTCATGTCGGGCAATTCTGCCTCCCTTACCGAACGACTTATACATTGGTTTATTGGTAAAAAAGAAATAAAATCGACTGCCATTAATATGAACCCCATTATAGAAACAGCCAAGTTTCTAGGGGCTTCAAATACAGGAGCGTTGATTGTATTTGCTCGCAATACAGATTTGAAATTTTATATAGAATCTGGCGATATGCTCGATGCCGAAATATCAAAGCGATTGCTCATTTCCATATTTCAAAAACACAGCCCGCTACACGATGGGGCAGTGATAATAGTGGCAGGTCGCATCAAAGCTGCTCGTTGCATACTTCCTGTTTCTGATCAATTAGATATTCCTGCCCGCCTAGGGCTTCGTCATCGTGCGGCTATAGGCTTGACAGAGGCTACAGATAGCATAGTAGTCGTTGTTTCAGAAGAAACAGGCGAAGTATCGTTGGCCGTTCATGGACAGTTGATTAATAAACTTTCAAAAGCAGAATTGAAAACAAAACTAAATTATTTTCTCTACGAAGAATCGACTGACCAACCCAAAGAAACTGCAGAAGAAACGCTCGAGGCATAGCGTTTACAGATTGTGGTTTCATTTCTTATAGATACTTTTCACATGAGGCAACTAAGCTATTCCCCTACTATTTTTATACCCATCCAAATAAATTTCTTTGCGTACACAGCTTTACTTATCCATATAAATATTGCAAATGAAAACTAAAGAAGAAATAGTGAAAGATTGGTTGCCACGCTACACTGGCAGGGCATTAGAAGGCTTTGGAGAATATATTTTACTCACCAATTTTGGACACTATTTAGAATTGTTTAGCGAAAAATTTGATGTAGAAATACTGGGCAAAAATAAACCCATGCAAACAGCCACGGCAAACAATATCACCATCATCAATTTTGGTATGGGCAGTGCCATGGCCGCAACGGTTATGGATTTGCTTTCTGCCATAGCACCCAAAGCTGCCCTGTTTTTAGGCAAATGTGGTGGGTTAAAAAAAACAAAAGTAGGCGATTTGATACTGCCCATTGCGGCAATACGTGGCGAGGGAACCAGCAACGATTACCTGCCGCCAGAAATACCAGCACTTCCATCATTTCGGTTGCAAAGAGCTGTTTCTTCAATAATCAAAAAAAGAGAATTGGATTATTGGACGGGCACAGTTTACACCACCAATAGACGTGTATGGGAGCATGACGAAAAGTTTAAAGAATACTTAACCCAAATTCGTACCATGGGCATAGATATGGAAACCGCAACCATCTTTGTGGTGGGGTTTGCCAATGGTATTCCCCACGGTGCACTACTACTCGTTTCCGATAATCCCATGACACCAGATGGAGTGAAAACCTCAAAAAGTGATTTAAGTGTAACCGAAAATTTTGTAAAAACCCACTTGGAAATTGGTATAGATTCGCTGAAAGAGCTTGCCAATTCGGGCGAATCCGTAAAACATTTGATATTCGAATAAAATCAATTTTTGTTTAAAATTGAAAAATATTAAAAGGAGTACTCTTGATATAGAGCTCCTTTTTTTATGCAAATAACCCTATCTTTGCCCTTTGCCAATGCCAGTATTACTATGCGATGGAAGCCTTATTTTTATTTTATTCTTTTAATCTTTGTTGTAGCTCCCAGTGTAGCCCAGCAAATGCCAGCTATGGCAGATAGTGTATTGGTTTTTGACATTCATCAGCTCAGCATCAAAAAAAACAACTATCAAATAGCAAAAAAACATTTTAAAAAACAGCAATTTACTAAAGTACTTACCAAAATAAAGGTGATAGACACTACTGCTGTTCATTGGGGGTTTGTCAATCAAGAAGGCGTTTTTACCATTCCACCTGTTTACGATTCGGTACTTTCAACTTTTAATCATGGAAGGGTATTACTAGGTAGGTATTTTCCTGAAATCGAGAAGGGAACTTTGTTTTTAGGTATGGTCAATGCAAGCAATGAACCCATAGTGCCTGTGGCAAATGTAGCCGTGGGGGGCGTAGCTAATGGTTTTATTCCTGCCCAAAATAGACAAGGAAGGTGGGCCATATACGACACCACAGGAAGATTGGTACATGAGCCAGACTATGATAGCGTATTGCAAGCACGCAAAGGCAGTATTTGGGTACGCAAGCAAGGCAAATGGGGTGCATTGAATGGTATGGGCAAGTACATGATTGCCCCAAAGTATAAATATGTGCAGCCAGATACAGGCGGCTGTAGCCTAGTGACCAAGTTTCCGGTATTTGAGTATATGAATGCCAAAAGCGAGTCGGTAATTTCTTTTGAATGCGATAGCGTGATTAATTTTTCCAAAGGAATTTACCTGTATTATCAAAATGAAAAATGTGGACTACGCTCTATAAAAGAAGATACCAAGGCGATTTACTCTTTCATTGGAAAGCCTATAAAACAAAGGGTGGTAGCGGGCAAAGATGGTAAATATGGACTACTGAATATGCAAGGTAAAATCACATTGCCTCTGGTGTACGATAGTGTAATGATAGACCAAACAGAATTTATACGGCTCAAGAAAAATAACCTTTGGGGAATGGTCGATAGAATATATTTTCCAAAAATTTCGAATCAATACCATTTTCTTAAAAATTTTACCAATGGTATGGCTGCTGCCCAATCTGCACATGGGCTTTGGGGATATGTAAATATAGTAGGCGATACCGTAATTCCATTCATTTATCAACGTGCAGAAGATTTTTCTGCTGGTTTGGCTACTGTAACCGCTGGCGACAGCACCTATGTAATCAATAAAAATGGAGTAATGGTAGTATCACCTGCCGATATGCCACGCTTTGCTGCTGGTGCTGGCAGGGTAGATAACAACCTGCCAGTGCAATATACTTTTCCCTTAGATTATTACGACAGCTATACCAAATTGGTAGATGGCATAACCCAAGTGCAGTGCGGCAAGCAATATGGTTTGCTGGGCAAGCAAGCCAATGAACTTTTTCCTGCTATTTGCGATACCGTGGTTTACGATGCTACGCTTCAGGTAGCTACCTTTCATTGCGACACCATGGCTGGTGTGGTAAATCGGTATGGCAATTTTGTACATCCTTTGCTTTATAATTTTGACACTATTTACAGCTACCACCAAGGCTGTGCACTGGCCAAAAAGAAAGGTTACTTTGGTGGAATAGACATTATGAAAAATATTCGTGTAGCCCCGCAATACGAGCGAATGCAAAATTTTCATGATGGTAAATGGGGAATTACCCTCAATGGCAAATGGGGATTTACCGATTTGAATGAAAATATTGTAGTGCAACCCAATTATGAAGCCATACAGCCTTTTAACGGTGGTGCTGGTGGCATAAAATATAAAGGCAGATGGAACTTAATTTCTGCACAGGATAAAGAAATGAATGTAACTACCTACGACAGTATATCGCCCACCCCTCATGCCTCTTGGGTACTCTACCTTGATGGCAAGCAAGGCCTCACCGACACCACAGGCGAGGAAATGATTGTATGCCGCTATGAAAAAATAATGGATTTGGGCAAAGGCCTAGTGCAAGTTTGGAAAAATGGAAAAACAGGAGTAATGAATAGATTTCAAAATCTAGTAATTCCCATCATCTACGATTATTTTGAATTTGACAGTTTGAACGATTTGTTCTTACTTACCA
>JAAFID010000110.1:0-4371 GCA_013297765.1 Cytophagales bacterium
ATAAATCCTAAAACAAAATTAAATCTATAATATTCCCTAAAACTATAACCTCAAAATTAAACCCTAAACCCTTCCGATTTATTGGGGATGCAAAGGTAATAAAGAAATTTAAATTCGCAAACTGTACTATTAAAATAATTTGTAAAAATATAACATTAAGGAAACAATAAACTACTATAGAGTTTATTAGAACAATAAAATAAATCACATTTTATTTTCACCTTCTTCTATCACCTTACTTATATCCTATTTTTTCTTTAATAAAGCAAATGTTTTTCTGTGATATGGTGTGATTCCATGGGCTTCAATAGCGGCTCGATGTACTTTTGTAGGATATCCAGCATTTCGCCACCAATCATATTGTGGATAAAAACTGGATAATTCTTCCATAATTTGGTCTCGATAGGTTTTTGCTAAAATAGAGGCAGCGGCTATGGAAAGGTATTTGGCATCGCCTCCAATAATGCATTTATGAGGTATGGATTGGTAAGGGGTAAATTTATTTCCGTCAACTAACAATAAATCGGGCTTTACTGTAGATTTGTCTAATGCTTTGTGCATTGCTAAAAATGATGCATTTAATATATTAATTTCATCTATCATTTGATTACTAACTTCAGCCACTGCAAATGCTATGGCCTCTCTTTCTATTTCTATTCTTAACTGTATTCTATTGTTTTTTGAGACCTGCTTTGAGTCATTCAGTAGTTTGTGATGATAGTCTTTAGGTAGAATAGCAAATGCTGCAACAACAGGTCCTGCTAGGCAACCTCGACCTGCCTCATCTAAGCCTGCTTCTATAAGATGTGGAGTATATGAAGATAGGAGTGTCATAAAACAAAAAATTGATGGTGGAGGCAAAAAAAAATCCTTACATGGGCAATGCAAGGATTTTTTAATACAGTTAATATAAATTGAGTCTTTTCATAAATTCATCCTTGTACAATGCTCCAATAGGGATGTATTTTCCATTCATTACTATAAATAGGTTTTCAATAGATTCTATTTTATCTGTATTTATAATGTAGGAACGGTGTACCCTAGCAAATTTATTCTTAGGCAGTCGGCTTTGAAATCCTTTCATGGTCGAATGCACAATGTATTTGTTGTTTTGGGTAAAGACCATAATATAATCGGCAAGTGCCTCTACATAATATAGATTATCTAAGCTTACTTTTATTATTTTAGCATCAGAACGTACAAAAAGCTCATTTCCATTAAAAAAGCCAACTTCTTCCAAACTATTGCCTAATTCTCTTACTTTGGCTACTGCTTTTAAAAAGCGTGGATAAGAAAGTGGCTTTAATAGATAATCTGCTACATTGTAATCAAACGCTTCGGCAGCATGCTCTTTTTTGCTGGTAATCATAATAACATGCGGTGGTTCAGGTAACGATCCAATAAGTTCATATCCTGACATTTCTGGCATTTCTACATCTAAAAAAAGTAAATCCACTTTCTTTTTTGCCAAAAAGTTTGCCGCTTCTATTGCATTTTTGCAAACACCTACTAGGTTTAAAGATTCTGTTTGGTCTACAAAGTGCTTTACCATGTTTCTAGACATTTCTTCGTCATCAATTATCAAGCAATCCATCTTTTATATTTTTTATCGAGTGAAATTAATTTATTTTTTTTACTATAGCTATTGAGTTAATATCTTTTTTATGTATTTGCCTAAAATGTCAAACTCTAAATTTACTTTTCCTGATACTTTCAGCAAGCCTAAGTTGGTGTGTTGATAAGTATAAGGTATGATAGCTACTGAAAATTTGTTGCTTTGTGAATTGACTACGGTAAGACTTATTCCATTTACTGTAATTGAGCCTTTTTCTACGGTAATATTGTTTTTGTTTTCATATTGAAATGTAAATAACCAACTTCCGTTTTTATCTTTTATATTGATACAGGTTGCGACTTCATCGACATGACCTTGCACAATGTGACCATCGAAACGACCTGTTGCTGGCATACATCTTTCCAAATTGATTGTATCACCTACTTGCCAACTGCCTATTTGTGATTTATTTATTGTTTCTTCAATTGCTGTAACAAAATAGGTGGTCGGGGTTAGTTCTGTAACTGTGAGACAAATACCGTTGTGGGCAATACTTTGATCTATTTTGAGTTCATTTATAAATGGAGTGCTTATTTCAAAAATAAGGTTACTCATTTTCTTATTAATGGATACTACTTTTCCTAAATTTTCGATGATGCCTGTAAACATATTATTTTCCTCTTCCTTCTATCATAATTACGATGGTATAAAAAAGAATTCTTAAATCCATAGCAATGGACATATTTTCGATGTACAATATATCATATTTTAATCGCTTTACCATTTGCTCTACATTTTCTGCGTATCCAAATTTTACTTGCCCAAGAGATGTTATCCCTGGTTTTACTTTATGTAGGTGTTTATAATGCGGTGCAATCGCAACTATTTGATCTATATAATATTGCCTCTCAGGTCGAGGACCTACTAATGACATATCTCCAATAAGAACATTGTAAAACTGTGGAAATTCGTCTATTCTAGTTTTTCGCATGAATTTGCCCCACTTGGTAATCCGAGGGTCGTCTTCGGAGGATAAGGAAGGTCCTTGCGACTCTGCGTTTACAATCATACTTCTGAACTTGAATATTTTAAATGGTATTCCATATTTACCAATACGCTCTTGCAAATAAAATGTGGGGCCAGATGATGATGTTTTAGTGGCAATGGCTACAAATAATAAAAAGGGAAACCCAAAAACAAACACCATTAACGATACAACCACATCGAAGGTTCTTTTTAAAATATTTTGCCAAACAGGAAGAATGTCTTGATTAATTTGAACCAAAGGAATATCAAAAATATGATTGACTTTAACAGAGCCTATTAATAGCTGATACACATCGGGGAGAATACTTATTTTAACATTATATTTTTCTAATTCGTTTAATATTTGATTTATTTTGGAATGTTCTGAGGGTTCTAAGGCAATAATAACATGCTCGATATGACATCTTTTTATCATTTTTCCTAAATTTTCATAACCGCCTAAATGTCGTAGTTTGTTTTGAAAAACAATGCTGTCTTTGTGCAATACATGCAAATAAGCAATTAATTTGAACCCTAACACATCAAAACTGTTTTCTATTTCTTGAAAAATATCTAGTGCATTTTTATCAGAACCAATAATTATAGTATTGAAACTTATAACTTTGCGTTTAATCAAATTTTTAATTCGGGTGATAACCCCTACTTTAAAAATACTGGTAAGCAAGGTATGTAATGTAAAATATGCTATAAATATTTTGGCGTAGATTGTTGCGGAGTTGCCTGTATAATTATCTAATAGCAAAAGAAAAAATATAATGGTAACACCAAAAAAACTTACCGTAAGCAACTTTAAAATCTCTCTTATGCGTGATTTTCTAAAAATATTGACATAAAAACCAAAAAAGCTATAGAACAACACCCAAAAGACCCCTACTAATGTTGCATTTAAGGCTATATGAGAATAGGAAATGGTGTCTATAGAAACTGAGAGAAATTCTAGCCGATATTGAAATGTGATGACCCATGCAATGCCTGCGGCCAACATATCGAATGCTGCTAATCTCAGTATTAGTCCTGAATTTTTATATTTTAATAATTTGGAAAGAAGCACTCTAAAATGGTATAATAAATGAATTATTGGAAAAAATGTAACAAGAATTTGGTAAATAGTTTAATCTAGTTCATTCGATTGCATATTAATTTTACTACTTTTAATTTTTCAATAGCTACAAAAATATATATTTTTTTTTAGATTAAATTGGTTTTGTAAAACAATACTATGTGGGAAGATAGCTACAAGCATAAAGGGCTAAGAAGGTTGCTAATAAATAAAATTGCAAAGAAAGGAATAACTGACAATAATGTATTAAATATTATGCAATTAATACCCAGACACGTGTTTTTAGACAATGTGTTTTTGGAACAATCGTATCAAGATATTGCTTTTCCAATTGGAGAGGGACAAACCATTTCGCAGCCTTATACTGTGGCTTTTCAAAGTCAATTATTAGAAATAGAACAAGGGGATAAGGTATTGGAAATCGGTACAGGTTCGGGATACCAAGCATGCGTATTGATTGGGTTGGGGGCAAAATTATATACTATAGAACGAAACAAAATATTGCACGAAAAAAGTAAACAAACGCTTTCAAAACTAGGGTATCAGGCAACATTTATCTGCGGCGATGGCACTCTTGGTTGTGAACAACATGCTCCTTATCAAAAAATAATAGTCACTGCGGGTGCACCTGTAGTGCCGCCAAAGTTGATAGAACAGTTGGCAATAGGAGGTGTTTTGGTTATTCCTGTAGGTAATGAAACCAGCCAAA
>JAAFID010000110.1:4381-11305 GCA_013297765.1 Cytophagales bacterium
CAAACTATGCTAAAAATAACCAAAAATGCCGATGGAAGTGTGCATGAAAAAAAGTACGAAGGCTTTAGGTTTGTGCCATTGATAGGTGCAGACGGATGGAAAAAATAAATGTATTAAACTAAAAGGAAATGGCCAAACAAAAATTTGCAAAAGATTCGTTGGTAATCATGACTGAAATGGTGCTACCCAATGATACCAACACACTGAACAATATGATGGGGGGACGAATGATGCACTTGATGGATATTGTAGCGGCGATTGCTGCACAACGACACAGCAACCGTGTGGTAGTAACTGCATCGGTAGATAATGTATCTTTTTCACAGCCTATTAGGTTGGGCAACGTAATCACGCTAGAGGCCAAGGTTACAAGGGCCTTTAACTCATCTATGGAGGTGCATATAGTAGTGATAAAAGAAGATTTGGCATCGGGTGAGAAAGTGCAAAGCAACGAGGCTTTTTTTACTTTTGTAGCCGTAGATCAGCTAGGCAACACTATCAATGTGCCTGCATTGATACCAGAAACAGAGTTGGAAAAAGAATTGTACGAAGGAGCAATGCGAAGGCGACAATTGCGATTGATATTGGCCGGGAGAATGAAAGCGGTAGATGCCAACGAATTAAAAGATTTATTTAAAATAATATAATCATGTTACAATCTGCATTCTATACACATATATTTGACCAACAATTATATCAAATCAAAGATAAAAATCAGCTACAGGGTGCAATTACCAAGCCTGTATATATAGAGCCTGTTGTTGAAAAAGAAATTGACAAATCTCTTCTAGAATTGAATGAAAAATGCGCTAAAAATATATGGCTACTGATACAACCTGAAAACAAGGAAAGTATTTCAGCATCAGAGTTTGATATAATATCAAAAACACTTACTGCACTGGTGCTGAAGATGGATAACGTTGCCATTTTTATAGCCTCTGAATTGCGACATACACTATTTGAAAAAATCAATCTAAAGAATAAAAAAATAATAGACTTTGGGGTGTCGCCTACCACTATGTTAAGTGAAAAAAGACCATTGAATGAACTGGCAAATTTAAGGGAGGGGAAATATCTATTCACTGCAACATTGCAACAATTGCAAAACAACCTAGAGTTAAAAAAAGACTGGTGGAAGAAAATGAAAACAATGTTTGAATAGATATTAATTGGCATAAAGCGAGATTAAAATATTCTTTTTAAATTCAGCAATTGATTATTTTAACAATTACATATTTAATCACCCTAAAGAGGTTATGGTAAAAAACATATTTATTGCATTCGTTTTATATCTATTAACTTTCGATGGTATATGTCAAGGAAATATGGGGTATGCTAGCTACTATGGAAGAGAATTTCATGGCAGACGCACCGCTAGTGGTGAGAAATACAACATGAGTGCATTTACAGCAGCACATAGAACATTGCCTTTTGGTACATTGATAAAGGTAACCAATATGAACAACAAACTATCGGTAATAGTGAAAGTAAACGATAGAGGGCCATTTTCTAAAAAACGTATTGTTGATATATCTCGTGCGGCTGCTGAAAGCATTGATATGGTAAGCGATGGAGTGGTACTGGTAGAGGTCGAGGTTCTGCCATCTATCATGACAAAGGCCGATTCGTTGGTGTTTTTTCCCAAATATGATTCTTTAAAAATAAAAAAAGAACCTATCTCACACGCTAACAACAATATTGAAGAAGACTTGCCCACTAAACTTTTAAACCTGAGTACGGGCAAGTTGTATAATGTAAAAGGTGAACAGAAAATACCTCTTGGTTTCGGAATTCAGGTATTAAGTATTAGTGATACCAAAAAATTAATTACTGAAATAGACTCGTTACATTTAAAAGGATTTGAACTCGTGTACATTGAGCCTGCAATGGTGGGCTCAAAAAAGTCGTTTAGAATATTGGTAGGGCAATTTTCAGATAAAAACGCTGCCCAAGATGACAAAATTAAATTAGAACAATTGGGCTATAATGGATTTGTGAGACAGTATATTGCAATTAAAAAATCTAAATAATTATTTTTTCGCCGATATAAAAACTGCATTATGAAATTAGATTTAGAATCGGTAAGAAGCACTGGAAATATAGAATTTATAGCCAAGCAAACGGTGGAGGGCTTTATATCTGGGCTGCATAGCTCGCCCTATCATGGCTTCTCAGTAGAATTTGCAGAGCATCGCATTTATAACAATGGCGAAAGTACTAGGCATATAGACTGGAAAGTATTTGCAAAAACCGATAAGCTATTTACCAAAAG
Source organism: Cytophagales bacterium (assembly GCA_013297765.1). GTDB lineage: Bacteria > Bacteroidota > Bacteroidia > Cytophagales > Cytophagaceae > REBA01. The sequence goes on from JAAFID010000110.1 coordinate 6,654, forward strand.
ATACGAGGAAGAGACTAACCTAAGGTGTCAGATATTGATAGACATATCAAACTCTATGTGCTACCCTAAAGAAAGCAATGGCAAGGTGGTGTTTAGTGCCTGTGCTGCGGCATCGCTGGCGTATTTGTTGCAAAAACAAAAAGATGCGGTAGGCATAGCTACTTTTGCTGAGCATATTGAATACCAATCGGCCATAAAATCAACCTCCAGCCATCTGCATACTTTATTTAACCAATTGAATAAGGTGCTGCATACCGAAATTCGTGAAGGGAAAAGTGGAGTTGCTCAAGCACTAGATACCATTGCCCAGACAATGAGTCGCCGAAGCCTAATCATTATCTTCAGCGACATGTTTGACAATATAGACGATTTGGAAAAACTATTTTCCGCACTACAACACCTCAAGCATAACAAACACGAGGTTTTGCTTTTTCACGTGCACGATAGTAAGACAGAGACAGCCTTTGAGTTCGAAGATCGACCTTATGAATTTGTAGATATTGAAACACATGAACGTGTAAAACTGCATCCTTCTCAGGTAAAAGAATATTATAAAAAAGAAATTGAAAACTATTTTTTAGAATTGAAAATGAGGTGTGGACAATATAAAATAGATTTTATAAAGGCTGATATTCATGAAAATGTTGAGCAAATAATTGGTGCTTATTTGATTAAAAGAAATAAAATGAAATAGTAGAATATGACCAAATACAGGCTCCTTACAGATGGTGAATTGAATGAATTAGAAAAAGAGTTTGTGCAATTTCTGATTGTAAATGGAATAGATGCCCAGCAATGGACAGCGATGAAAGCCAATGATATCAGCACTGCCAATAAACTAATTGCTACTTTTGGAGATTTTGTGTTTGAATCCATTTTACATAAAGCAAATTTTATAGAAATAAGAAAGCAAAATATTATTCGACTTTTCAAATGCGAACAAGAAAATATGGTTGAGGTAGGGCTAACTATTGACGATGGTTGCGAAGGCGATTTTACTGATGCTCAATGGGTAGCACAAGCTATGGTGAATGTACCTCTTCATGTAAAACATTATGAGCGAAAAATGCCTTATAAAAATACAAGAGCTCTGGATATGTTTGCCCTTACTCAACAGGGTGGAGTGATTACAGATGGGGCGTTGTTTGATGCGATTGCTGGGGTAGCGAAACAATCTAAATGATATCTGCCAATCTAAAAGTCTCTTTCAGCCTTACTCCTTTATCGGTTTGCTGAACAGTGCAGCACTCGTTTATAGGGTCGTGTTGCAAAAATATGATGTAGTTATTCTCCGCTGCTTCTAGCAAGAATTTTTCTTTTTCTATCATGGTTATCAGAGGGCGAGTGTCATAACCCATGACATACGGCAAGGGAATGTGCCCAACCGAAGGCAATAAATCGGCTGCGAAAACTATCGTACGATTTTTATAGGTGATAAATGGAATGGTTTGCTTATCGGTGTGGCCATCGACGTACAAAAAATTGATAGCATCAAACCTATTTTCATTTGTTTCAATGAAATTAATTTTTTCATGCTTTTGCAAGGGCAATAAATTTTCTGCTAGAAAACTTGCTTTCTCTCTAGCGTTGGGCTGTGTAGCCCATTGCCAATGATGTGAATGCACCCAGTAATTTGCATTATCAAATAAAGGTACAATATCGTCTTTGGCAGCATTGTAAACAGTACCACCACCACAATGGTCAAAATGCAAATGGGTAAGAATATTGTCGGTAATGTCGCCTAAACTATAGCCAGCGGCATGGATAGATTTTGCGAGTGAATCTTGCCCATGTAAATAAAAATGTTTGAAAAAAGAATCGGGTTGTTTGTTGCCGATGCCATTGTCTATGAGAATTAATTTTTCATTATTTTCAATTAGCAAACAACGCATAGCCCAAGTACATAGGTTGTTTTCATCGGCTGGGTTTGTGCGACTCCAAATAGATTTCGGGACTACGCCAAACATTGCTCCTCCGTCTAATTTGAAAAAGCCTGTGTTGATGGTGAATAATTGCATAGAAATTAATCTACCTTTTTAAATACTAGAGCGGTTCGATTGGTGAGGTAAATACTTAATTCTGAATTTTCACTTGTAAAGTATTCAATCGTGTTGTCTATTCGACCAAAACCCCCAAATTCAATATCGTCTGAGTTGAGCAATAATTGGTATTTGCCAGCTAAAGGAACTTTGAATTTGTAACCGAAAATAGATTTGCGAACATCAAAGTTGAAAACAAAAATCAGATTATTTCGCTCAAATACCATTACGTTGTTGAGGTTGTCCATATTGATTTGGTTTACCACTTCAACTGACAACACTTGATTTTCTTTGATGCACTCCACCATTTTTTTATCAAATGTACCTAGAAACTGGTATTTTAATCTAGGGCTATCGGCCAGTGTCCATTGGCGACGAGCGTGTTTGTAGCTCCAGTTGTTGCCGATTCTGGGAAAATCTATCCATTCGGGATGGCCAAATTCGTTGCCCATAAAATTCAAATAACTATCGCCACCTAGGGCAATGGTAATAAGGCGAATGAGCTTATGTAACGCAATGCCTCTTTCTATAATAATATCCTTATCATCTTTCAACATGTGAAAATACATGGCACTGTCCATAAGCCAGAAGGCGATGGTCTTGTCGCCTACCATGGCTTGATCGTGCGATTCTGCATAGGCAATGGTTTTTTCTTTGGCTCTACGGTTGGTGAGTACGTGCCACAGTTCAAAAATATCCCATTCCTCGTCTTGTTTTTCTTTCAATATTTTGATCCAAAAATCGGGTAGCCCCATGGCTAGGCGATAATCAAACCCTAGCCCACCATCTACGACCGACCTACTGATTCCAGGCATTCCACTCACATCTTCGGCAATGGAAACTGCTTTTGGATTGATATTTTTTATCAATTCATTGGCCAATTGTAAATAGGTCGCACAATCTGAATCTACATCGCCACTGAAATATTTATCATAATTGTCAAATGTAGTGTAGCCGTGGTGATGATACAGCATAGAGGTAACACCATCAAATCTAAAACCGTCAAAATTGAACTCTTGCAACCAGTATTTAATGTTGGAAAGGAAGAATTGTTTTACTTCCCATTTGCCATAATTGAATAGTTTAGAATCCCAGGCGGTATGGTAACCACGATCACCTTCATGAAAATATTGATTTTGGGTGCCATCAAATTCATTCAAGCCTTCTGCAAAATTCTTTACAGCATGCGAATGCACAATGTCCATGATAACGGCAATGCCTAGGCTATGGGCGGTGTTAATTAATGTTTTCAAATCCTCTGGGGTACCAAAGCGTGATGATGGTGCAAAAAAATTGGATACGTGATAGCCAAACGAGCCGTAATACGGGTGCTCCATTACTGCCATTAGTTGAATGGCATTATAACCTCCTAGCTTTATGCGAGGTAATATTTCTGTTGCAAATTCTAAATAAGTGCCTACGCCTTCTCGCTCTTGGGCCATACCTACGTGTGCCTCGTAGATAAACAATTGTTCGTTGGCAATGTCAAAATTGGGGTTTGGGTGTGTCCAGTCAAATGGATTTGAAAACCATAACTGTCCGCTAAAATCATTATTGCTAGTATCTTGCACTACACGAGTGATGTATGCAGGAATTCTGTCATGGCTTCCTATTGTGGAAATCACATGAACTTTAATTTTGCTTTGGTGTAAAAATGTATGTTGGTATTGCTCGAATGGCAAAAATATTTCCCAGTCGCCATTTTTATTTTTTGCTAGTGGATGCGATGCCCTGTTCCAATCGTTGAAATCGCCAGTAAGAAAAAGTGCCTTTGCTCCTGGAGCCCACTCTCTATAGTACCAGCCATTTTTTTCTTTGTCAAAATTTACTCCGTAATACCGATACGCATCTGCAAAATTGGAAACAGAGCCATATACTGACTCAATTTGTTTTAGTTGTATCTGATAGTTATTTAACCGTGCTTGAAGGTAGGGAGCATAAGGCTTCAACCATAAATCATCTTGAACAAGAGGAAGTAGTTTTTCTGAATTCACGCAAAAAATATATTTAAAATCTATTACTCAATATGAACAAAATATTGCATAAAGCCAACGAAAAATAGCCTTAAACGCACATTTTAAAATTTTCATTTTCAAATATGCCCACCACAAATGGCTTCCGGTGCAGATAGAGTGAACGTTTCAGTATTCTAATATCAATTTTCTTCACTGATTGTTCTTGATGCAAAGGCACACTATCGGCAGGCACACTATCCTTTGGCATCGGCAGTATGGTGGGAAAAGGCAGCTTTTTTTTAAGTATTGCAGGTTGAGGCTTAGTAAAGTAAGGCCTTTGCTCTATCGGATATGATTGATACTGTGCTATAAATTGACCAGTAAACAGCACAATAAAAATGGCAAAAATGAAGCGGACACTAATGTTAGTTTTCATAATAAATTAGTTTAAATCGCCTAAGTGTGTAACGTGGTGCGGGCATCATGGTTAAATAAAATTTCACTTTTTTTTAGTACCCTGTTAAACCTTTCTGTACTTTGAAACTCTAATCAACAAATTTTAAAACCCAATAACCATACCATGAAAAAAATCATCTTTGCGATTGCCTTCACGCTAGGCTTGAATGCAGTTTTTGCTCAATCCAATGCGGCGAACAGA
>JAAFID010000111.1 GCA_013297765.1 Cytophagales bacterium
CACGTGCGGTTCTGTGAGAACGTGAGGGTGAAAGTCCCTTGCGTGACTCGATTAGGCACCATTCTAAAAGCTGAAAAATGACGATTTGACTAGGAAATTTTGTACCTTTGAAACGATATAAATCCGAAAAGTATGTTCATAGCGATTGAAATTGACAGAAATAACTTGACAATAATGGGAGTTAAGTTTTCAGACTTAAAAATCTTAGAAAGTACTGCAAACGCATTGGGTAGTAATATGTTTGAAGGTTTTAAACCAACACCAAAAGGAATTGAAATCATAAGAGACTATGTAACAGGGAAAATATCACTATCAGAACTTGTGGTATTCGCCAAACAAAAAGCCTATGTCTAATTCATATAAGTATATAGACCCTGACTACACTTACACTGACCCAAAAACAGGGCTTTTACGAAATTTACAAGACATTACAGACTCCGAAGTATTACTCTTTGTTGAGAGTAGTGCAGTAACAAAACGACTTCAAGAATTTTATGAAAACCCAATTAAAATCAAGGGAATCGACACCCTTTTTGAAATTCATAAACAATTGTTTCAAGACATATATGTTTGGGCAGGCAAAAAGCGAACTGTTGAAATAAGCAAAGACGGTAAACAATTTTTCCCTACTTCGCATTTTGACAACGCATTTAGATATATTGACCTGTTAATTTCAGAATTCAAGAAAATCCCCAAGGACAACAAAAGAAAGTTAGCCGAGAAACTAGCTGAAATTTTAGATAATGTAAACTATTTGCACCCATTTAGAGAAGGAAACGGACGAACACAAAGAGAGTTCTTAAGACTATTGGCATTAGAAAATGGCTTAACCCTAAATCTAAATCCACCAGACAACAAAAGCGTTTACGAACAATATATGAAAGGAACTATTGAAAGTGAGCTAATTACATTGACAGAGTTGATTTCTAAACTAATAAACACGAATAAAAAATAGAAGAACGGTGCATAAACATGGTATTTATGTATGAAGGGGCTTTGTTGGTAGGTCGTAGCTTTGCTCTCCCGCGTAGCTTGTCTCGGGGATAGTTTCGCTGTTCTTTCATCTCCTTCATTCATAAATACCTGCACGTTATGTGGCATTTTAAGCCCAAAATAGTAGACAAAAAACATGAGAAAAATTGCGTTAATAACAGGTTCAACATCAGGAATTGGAAAAGCAACAGCTATAAAATTATCACAAAATGGCTATGATTTAATTTTATGTGGACGCAGAGCAGACAAGTTGGACGAATTGAAAAATCTATTATCTAAAAACGGTAGTGTTCACACACTTATATTTGATGTTCGCAACAAAAAAGATGTTGAAAATCAGCTAAATTCTTTGTCGAATGAATGGAAAAATATTGACGTTTTAGTTAATAGTGCAGGTAATGCACATGGCATTTCTCCGATTAATAGTGGCGATGTAGAAGATTGGGATTCCATGATTGATGGAAATGTAAAAGGATTGCTATATGTATCAAAAGCAATTATACCTCAAATGGTTGAAAGAAAAAAAGGACATATTATAAACCTAAGTTCAGTCGCAGGAAAACAAACTTATCCTAATGGTGCTGTCTATTGTGCTTCAAAAAAAGCTGTAGAAGCAATAAGCGAAGGCATGAGACTTGACTTAACTGAACATGGAATCAAAATAACAAATATTGCACCTGGCGCCGTTGAGACAGAGTTTTCAGAAGTCAGGTTTAAAGGAGATAAAGAAAAGGCTAAGAAAGTTTATGAAGGGTATGAACCATTACTAGCAGAAGATATTGCCGACTTAATATTTTATACTATCAACGCACCTGAAAGAGTAACAATTGCAGACATAGTAATATATTCAAAATCTCAATCCGCACCAACAACGATATACAAAAATAAAGCGATTGCCCAACACAAGGTTTAAGAAATTGTGGGTCATTTTTGTTAGGTTAGTTTTGTTGTGTTTTCTATCTTTTGTTTCTGGGGATAGTGTACCCACGAATGTAATATTCTAAAATCAATTTCATACTTGATTCCTATTTTTCGTTTTAGCTAACTCAAATTACTTGTTAAATACTAGGCAATTATTGCCTATTTTTCTATTGCTGCTTTGTTCATTTTGTTTACATTTTATTGTAAATGAACTACCAAGGCAAAAAGCGCAAACATACTGCCAAACCTAAAGAACAGAAAGCGGAAGAAGTACCACTTTCCAATGAGGTAAAGCAATTGCAGCAAGAGTTACGCAAGGCACAATTGCATAATAAACGGCTCAACGCAATGATTGATATTGCAGAGGAACAGCTTAAAATAGACATCGGAAAAAAGTCTGGCACCAAGCGGTAGAAACAGTAGAGCAAAGTGAGTCACGTTGTGTAAACGAGCTTTGTTTGCTCCACTTTCGCCAGTTTGCTCGCCATATTGTTTAATCTGTAAAAGTTAATTTAACAACAATAGAGCCTCTGCAGCAGTAAGGTTGTCGTGAACCATTCCCATCAATGCTTTGGTTATTTTTGCAGGATTTGGGTGTTGAATAATATTTCTACCATATACAATTCCTTTCACGCCTTGCTTCATCAATTCTTCGGTACGTTTCAATATTTCTTCATCGCTAGCTCTGCCGCCACCACGCACAAGCACTGGTGTGCTACCTGCAATCTCTACTACTTTATGGTATAGCGTTACATCGTCTGTAGGGTCGGCTTTGATAATGTCGGCACCTAACTCTACAGCCTGGCGTACTAGCGGAAGGATTTTTGCCAATTCGCCATTCACCATGTAGCCACCTTTTTCTTCATTTGGGCGAAATACCAACGGCTCTACCATCATAGGCATGCTGTATTTCTCAGAAAGAGGTTTTAATTTTAAAATATTTTGAATGCACTCCTTGGTTACTTCAGGGGCATTTGGGATACTAAAAAGATTAACACACATACAGGCTGCATCTAGCCTTACAGCCTGTTCTACGCAATCTTCTAACATCAAGCTAAACGAGGTAGCTTCTAGTTTGCTACCGTAAACATTGGCAACATCGGTACGCAATACTAGTGCAGGTTTTTGCTTGCCAGGAATACTTTGTAAATATCGTGCTTGCCCTGTAGTTAATTGCACTGCATCGGGGTTGGCATCTACTATTGTTCTTACAGATTGCTCAATATTTTCTATGCTTTGCAAAAATGCATATTCACTAAAAAAACCGTGATCAATTGCAACATCAAAGCATTTGCCCGATTTGGCATTGAATAATCTGTTTAAGCGGTATTGTTTCATGGGTTATAGTATTTAGAGTAATTTGAATAATTTAAACGAAAATCTCGACTTGTCTATACAAGTTTGTAATACAATTTTAATATTTTTAACTTGTAAATACAAGTTATTTTAAAGGCTAATCATTGGAAAAAATTTCACTATATCAAATTCTCTATCAAAAGTTACGAGAATCAATTATTAAAGGTGAGTATAACGAAGGCGATTTGTTACCATCGGAAAATGAATTGTGCAGCCAGTACCAAGTTACTAGGCCTACGGTACGTCAAGCCTTGTCGCAATTGGTCAATGAGGGTTATGTACGCAAACAGCAAGGCAAGGGAAGTATTGTGCAGCAGTTGAATAAAGGCTTAAAACTACTGTCAATCGAAGGCACTACAGCCGCTTTTGAAGGTGAGAAATTTTATTCTAAAATATTGGTACAACCATCTATTGTTGATTGGCCTCAAGATTTTTTTTATGCCATCAATACCCAAGCTGAATCTACGAATTGTATTATGCTAGAGCGACTGCGTACCATAGAAAGTCGCAATGTGATTTATGAAAAAACATATATTACGAACAAGCAAATGCCCCGATTTACCCAAAAGAATTTGGAAGATAAATCTCTTTTTGAAACCCTAAAAAAATATTATCAAATTCAGATTACAGGAGGTGAGCAAAAAATAAGAGCCATCAATGCCGATAAGCATGTAGCTAAGCTGCTGCAAGTGCTCATAGGTAAATCGTTGTTGATGTTGCAAAGAAAAATGTACACCAATAGAAAAGATTTTTTTGTCTATTCTTTGGTCTATTGCGATACCGAACATTACTATATTCAAGATTTATTTTAGCATCTTGGGGTATGAATTTTAAAGAAACTCCTCCTCCAATACTGTATTCATGGAAAGTAATATATGCGCTAGTGATGGTAAATCTATTAGGGATGATGCTTTTTTTCTATTGGCTAAAACAACTTTATAACTAACGATGAACCCTATTGATTGGGCGGTATTGCTAGGTACTATAGCATTTATAGTAATCTACGGAACTTGGAAAACAAGAAAAAGTAAAAACCTAGAAAGCTATCTTCTTGCCGATAAAAAAATGCGTTGGTGGGCTGTAGGCCTCTCTATCATGGGTACACAGGCTAGTGCCATTACTTTTTTATCTGTGCCTGGGCAAGCCTATCAAGACGGAATGCGGTTTGTACAGTTTTATTTTGGTTTACCGCTTGCCATGATTATCATTAGTATTACGGCTGTGCCATTGTATTCGAGGCTTAAGGTATATACGGCGTATGAATATTTGGAAACAAGATTTGATTTAAAAACCCGTACGCTAGCCTCCTTTTTATTTCTATTGCAACGAGGTTTCTCTACTGGCATCACCATCTATGCCCCAGCAATAGTGCTGTCTACCATACTGGGGTGGAGTGTAGATATCACCATTCTCATCATAGGCGGGCTGGTGATTGTTTACACTGTAACAGGTGGTTCTAAGGCTGTAAGTGTAACACAGAACCTTCAAATGCTCATCATTACATCGGGCATGTGTGCTGCGGGGTATTTAGTAGTACATTATTTGCCTAGCGATATAGGCTTCACTGATGCCGTAAACCTTGCGGGTCACATGGGCAAGATGAATGCCATTGATTTTAAATTTGACTGGAATGATAGGTATAATTTCTGGTCGGGCATTACAGGAGGCTTGTTTCTAGCTCTTTCTTACTTTGGCACCGACCAGTCGCAAGTGGGGCGATACATAGGTGGTGCAACTATTGCAGAGAGTAGGCTGGGTTTGCTTTTTAATGGTTTGTTGAAAATTCCTATGCAATTTTTAATATTGCTGCTAGGGGTATTGTTATTTGTGTTTTATCATTTTTATACTGCTCCTTTATTTTTTAATCAGGTAGAGGTAAACCAAATTAGAAACACCGTACAGTATGCCGAGTACCAAAATTTGGAACAGCAAAACAAAAAATTATCTCAAGAAAAAAGAAGGACAATACTACAATTGCACCAAGCTATTAATGCACAAGATAAAATTAAAATACGGGTCTCAAAGGCAAGTTTAACGGCACTTCAACAACAAAATGACACTTTAAGAAATAAGGCAAAAAAAGTGCTGGTTGCAGCTAACCCTAAGGCCGATACCAAAGACACTGATTACATTTTTATTTCATTTATATTAAATCGCCTTCCTGTAGGCGTAGTGGGATTGCTGCTGGCGGTTATCTTTTCTGCTGCCATGTCGTCAATGTCGGCTGGGCTCAATTCCTTGGGTGCTACTACATGTATAGATGTGTATAAAAGAATTATCAATCCCACTGCTACCGACAAGCAATATGTAGTTGCCTCCAAATTGTTTACAATCGGCTGGGGATTGCTGGCCATTGCTTTTGCCTTTATGGCTTCTATGGTCGATAATTTGATTCAGGCTGTAAATATTCTAGGCTCTTTATTTTATGGTACTATTCTAGGGATTTTCTTGGCTGCTTTTTATGTAAAATTTATTCACTCTAAAGCGGTGTTTATTGCAGCAATCATTGCTCAAGGGATTATTTTGTTGCTGTATTTTTATACTCCTATTGCCTTCTTGTGGTACAATGTTATTGGGTGTTTGCTGGTAATATTGATTGCTGGTTTGCTACAGTTAGCAATGCCTCGACCCAAGAATAAAATTGATAATGGATAGCCGTAAAAAAAATCGCACATTACATTGCTAAAAGCCATTTGACTACTACACCTATCAGTATGGCAAGTGCGTAACTCATCATTGTGCCCACTAGCACATATTCACTTTTAAGGTCTGAGTTTTTATCCGCAAATCGTATGATGCTTTTCCCTGTGATTAAAAAACCGATAGCCTCATATTGATTCAGCAATACTAGGGTGAGTATGATGATGCGTTCAAATATTCCAATCAATTTTCCACCGTTTTCCACTTTAATATTTTCCTCTTCGGTGATGTTTTTGTGCCGATATTGGGCAATGTGCATGGTTGCAAATTTGATGACAAAGCCTAGTGGTGAGGCCACCAAGAGGTAGCTGAGTAATATTAGGCTCATTTTGTAATTTGTAAATGGCAATGTAAATGCACTAAGAAGCAAGGGCCATATATGCCAAACAGTGGCCCATACAGCTAGTATTATTAATACATGTGCTAGCTGATCTAGCAGAAAGAAGCTAAGCACTTGTTTAGGAAATCGTTTCTGCAATTCCATCTTTGAACCATCTATACCATAATGAGCCAAGGCAATGAAAAAGGACGCCACCCATTGATTAGACAAGATACCTGTAGATACAAATACTACTGCAATGTGCATAAACATTGGCAGTGCAAGCCATTGCTTATTCTTTACCATACCAAGCGTTTGCAATACAAAATCGCTAAGCAAGTGAGCAATAAAAAATACCACCAGCATATTGCCTTGCTGCGAGGTGAACATCATAAAATTAGCTGCCATATATTTCTTGGAATCTTTTTAGCATCACTTCTATTGCGTGCCATCCGCCACTTGTAGAGCGTTGGTTCACCGCCGATTGTTTTATATCTAATTTCTGTGCTATTGCTACCTCATTCAGCCCATAGAGTTTCCAATACATTACCTCGCACTGCAATGGCGTAGCATGAGCCAATATATTGTCTATTAGAAACGACTGCGTGTATAATTCACTTTTAAAATCATCGTTTGTAGTGATGCAAAATGTTTGTCTTTCTTTTTTCATTTCATCTATTCTGCGACCAGAAAGTTGAAAGGCTTCTCCATCAGAGGTAGATAGTTTTTTAGATTTTACATCTACTGCCCCTAGCCCAATAGATATGCGGATATCAAATATTTTTTTTCCTAATAATTTCGGTGCAATTTTTCTACCATTGTCTATGTATTGTTGCTTGGAAGGATCTAAAAGTTTAATTCCTGTTTTAAGAATAAAACCCATTTTTAATGCATTTTCTGGTTTATGAATCAAACATTGAAAGCTGTCACCTCTGTAGGTCTCATAATCATTGGGCTGTAGAAATTTATTTTTTTCTAAAAAAACCAATATCTTATTTATTTTTTCATTAAACCACTTTCTATGGGCAATGCTCATTTTGCTAGATTGCACTACATCGGCTGTTATTACTGCCTTCTTGGCCATAATCTAATTTTTTATACTTTTTACAATTATAAGGTTAAAACCTTATAATGACAAATTATAAGGCTATAACCTTATAATGACCCATTATAAGGCTACAGCCTTATAATGGTATTTTAGAGCAATTCATTGGCAAGGTTAGCTAACTCTGACCGCTCGCCCTTTTCTAGGGTCACATGGGCGTATATTTTATTATTTTTTAATCTATCAATTAAGAATGAAAGTCCATTGCTTTCTGAATCTAAATAGGGTGTGTCTATTTGATACACGTCGCCTGTAAAAATAATTTTGGTGTTTTCTCCAGCCCTAGATATGATTGTCTTTACTTCGTGTGGAGTAAGATTTTGAGCTTCATCGACAATAAAACAAATATTAGAAAGACTGCGTCCACGTATATATGCAAGTGGCGTAATCACTAGCTTTTCTTTGTTTAGCATTTCAGTAATGCGTTGGTAATCTTGGTCTGTTTCGTTGAATTGATTTTGTATAAATTTCAAATTATCAAACAACGGTTCCATATAAGGGTTTAGCTTTGATTTAATATCGCCAGGTAAGTAGCCAATATCTTTGTTAGACAGCGGTACTATTGGCCGTGCCAAATATATCTGTTTGTATAGTTTTCTTTGCTCTAGTGTACCTGCTAGTGCTAGTAAAGTTTTCCCAGTACCTGCTACACCCTGTATGGTTACTAGCTTTACGTTGGGGTTCAGTATGGCATGTATTGCAAACGCTTGTTCGGCATTGCGGGGTTTTACACCATACACCATTTTCTTTTCTACATGCTCAATCCTTTTTTCAATAGAATTATAATAGGCCAGTACCGAGTTTTTTACACTTTTTAAAATATAATAATGATTCTCTGTAAGCAAATCAGCAGGAATAATGCCCACATCGCAAAACCCATTTTCATAGATTTGATTGATAGCCTCGGCTGGCAAATTTTCTATAATAGCTGCTCCGTTGTATAAATTATCTACATTTTGAACCTTGCCAGTATTGAAGTCTTCGGCAGGAATGTTAAGCGACTTGGCTTTTAGACGTAGGTTGATATCTTTAGTAACCAATATCACCTTAGCATCGGGAATTTCATTTTGAAGAATGATGGCAACATTAAGAATTTTATGATCAGCCTTGCGTTCAGCAAATACCACCTCCGCATCAACAGCAGAACGGGTTTTAGTGTTCATCACTACTTTTAATTTGCCCTTATTTTTGCCCGGCAATTGTATCCAATCTTGAAGATTATTGGCACCACTCAAATCGTCTAGAAACCTTATAAATTCACGGGCTTCAAAGTTTTTGATATCATTTCCTTTTTTAAAATTATCCAGCTCTTCTAGCACTGTGATGGGAATGGCAACGTCGTGCTCTTGAAAACTATTGACTGCATTATGATCAAATAGAATAACAGAGGTATCCATTACAAATATTTTTTTCTCTTTCTTTGCCTTTGCCATAAGATTAAAATTTAGGTATAAAAATCATTTCTCTCTTTATCGAGATTGTGCCCAAAAGGTTGATAAATGAATACCCAATTTTAGCACAATACTTAATATCTCCAATTCTTTTTGTTGAATAATATACACATTGCCAGTTTATTTATTCGTGTGGTATTCATTCATAAAAAATCACCCATTTAAAAATTATTTATAAATAGAAAAATGAATTAGTTGAAGAAAGGATACAACTTTAGTATTTTCGCAAACCAATATTGATATAAAATTGTAATACAGCGTTCATGTTTCGATTTGCTCATAGTATTTATCTATACGCCCTAGCGGCCATACCGCTATTTTTATTGCTCTTTGCACTCATGTTAAGGTGGCGACATGTAGCCATTAAAAAAATAGGAGACAGAATTTTGATAAAAAAATTAATGCCCGATGCGTCTGTGCCAAAATACTGGCTTCGCTTTGTGGTAATTATTTTGGCTTTTGCGGCCTTGGTGGTAGGCATTGCTAACCCACAAATAGGCACTAAACTAGAAGAAGTAAAAAGAGAAGGTGTAGATATTGTCATTGCACTAGATGTGTCAAACAGTATGCGGGCAGAAGATATTAGGCCTAATCGCCTAGAAAGGTCTAAACAAGCCATAAGCCGACTGGTAGATAAATTGCAAAATGACCGTATAGGCATTGTGGTATTTGCTGGAACAGCATTTGTTCAATTGCCCATTACCAATGATTTTGCAGCCGCTAAACTATTCTTATCTACTATAGAGCCTGATATGCTTGCCACCCAAGGCACTGCCATAGGTGCTGCGATAGAATTGGCAAGCAATAGTTTTGATAAAAAAGATAAGAAATTTAAATCGCTAATCATCATAACCGATGGAGAAAATCATGAAGACGATGCACTAGGAGAGGCTAAAAAAGCCGCTGAACAAGGCATTATCATTCACACCATAGGCATGGGGTCTATTGCTGGTGGCCCTATTCCCATTTATAGAAATAATGCACAATCGGGATTTTTGAAAGACAAAGAAGGCAATACTGTGGTTACCAAATTGAATGAAGACATGCTGAAACAAGTTGCAGATGCTGGGCGTGGCAAATTTGTAAGGGCATCTAATAGCGAAGATGGGCTAGGGGTGTTGCTGAATGAAATCAACAAAATGGAGAAAAAAAATTATGGTACCAAAGTATTTACAGATTATGCCGACCGCTTTCAGTATCTACTAGTGGTTGCGTTGCTATTGCTTTTACTAGAGTTTGCAATTGCAGAAAAGAAAAGCAAATGGTGGGAAAACCTTAATTTGTTCAAAGTAAATACCAAACCCAATAGGTCATGATTACGATAAGAAATACCGTTGTATTACTGTTGGCAATTTGTGCTACTACCCTCATGGCACAAAGCGAGCGAACCTATGCCAAAGAAGGAAACAAGCTGTATGAAGAGAAAAAATTTAATGATGCGGAAATAAAATATCGAAAGTCGCTAGAAAAAAATACCAATTACGAAGCAGGTAAATTTAACCTTGGCGATGCCCTGTACCAGCAAGGTAAGTATGATGAAGCAGCTACGCAGTTTGAACAATTGGCACAAGCAACTACAAATAAAGATATTTCATTTAAGTCGAATTATAATTTGGGTAATGCTCATTTTCAATCTAAGAGGTATAAAAAAAGTATAGAGGCTTATAAAAAAGCATTGAAGCAAAATCCTAGTGACAATGATACTAGGCTTAATCTTTCGTATGCTATGAAAAAACTTAAAGAGGAACAAGAAAAGCAAAAACAAAATAACAACGATAAAAAAGACGATAAAAAAGAGGACAATAAAGAAGACAAGAAAAAAGAAGAGGACAAGAAAAACGAAGAAAAGAAAGACGATAAAAAATCTGAGGATAAGAAGGAAGATAAAGATAGCGACGATAAAAAAGACGGCAAGGGAGAAGAAAAAAAGCCTTCTAAACCTGACCCTAAAAAAATATCAGAAGGCGATGCCAAACGCATACTTGATGCACTAAACCAACAAGAGAAAAACGTGCAGAAAAAATTATCTAAAAAAGAAGCTCAACAAGTAGAAGTAGATAAAAATTGGTAAGCAATTGCCACCTATCAAAATGAAAAAAATATTACGCTTATTAATAATCCTGTTATCATGCAGCCCATTTTGGGTAAATGCACAAGACGGCTCATTTACTGCCAGTGTGAGCAGCAATACGGTTGCCATCGACGAGCAGTTTCAAATTTCTTTTACACTCAATGTAGCTGGCAAAAATTTTCAACCCCCATCGTTCAATGATTTTATGGTACTCTCGGGGCCTAATCAATCGCAAAGTATGCAATTTGTCAATGGTACTATGTCGCAGTCACTTTCATTTACCTATTACCTACAGCCCAAGGCTGCCGGGACTTTTAAAATAGGTAGTGCAAGTGTACAAACAGGTTCAAAAACGTTAAAGACAAACCCTATCACCATAACA
>JAAFID010000112.1 GCA_013297765.1 Cytophagales bacterium
AGAATCATTTCATTCTGCCAATATACCCCCCTCTAAAACTCATGCACCCTTTGTGGAATATTCCACCTGAGGCCAACAGTGGTCACGGAAGTATTATAGCTGCGGGCAGCGACAGAAACCGATTGTGAGCGTAGCACTTGGGTAAAATCTAAAAACAGGTTGTGTCGCAACATCCACGACATATTAAGACTCAGCAATACTACATTGTTTTTAATGCCTTGCCCCGTAACATTGCCAAAAGCCCGCACGGCAGAGGCTGCATCGTAATTTTTCATCACATTGCCACCCCAATTGTCTAGTCCGCTAGTGCTGCTTCTAGAGGTGTCGCTGCCAAACTGTGTAACAAATGCCTTGCCCGTAATCTGCAATCTATTGAGCGGCTGGTAGCGCAATATGCCCAGCAGTTCGCTAAAGTTTGCACCCAGCGGATGGGCTAGTGGCATGCCGTAGTGTGCATAGTTTCTGTAAATGTCTTTGTGCGAATAGGTATAAGGTCTAGCCATATTGTATTCCAGTTGTGCATCTAAATTTTTGATGCCAAATACATTGATGTATTTTAAGCCCATTTGCAACGCATATTTGTTCCCATAATAGCCATCGTTTTGCAACAATTTTTTTAATACAAATTCGTCCAATACCACTTGTCCATACCATGAAAAACGACGTAAAAAGTTAATTTTAAAATCCATTCCCAGCAGAGCATTGTCGGGGCTGCCTTGCTGTATTTCTGCCGACCTATAAAAAATAATAGGGTTCATGTAATTGATATCAAAAGAGCCATTGCTTAGGCTATCTTTTCTACCAAAAACAATGGACTCAAATAGCCCTACGTTGATATTCTTTGTCAAGTTTACACTTAGGTGGTGAAAGGCAAAATACTTCTTGGGTAGCATTTCATTTTTGTAAAATACATCGCCAACCAATTGGGCAAAAATATTGGTGTAGTTCAGTTTCCAAACCTTAGTATTGAGTTTTAAAAAAGTATAGTTGCTACTAAAGTCCGACAGAATCATGGAACGGTAGCCATTGCCTATAAAATTTTTGTCGTGCCCAAATTGCACCGAAATATTTTTAATCACATTAAAAGTAATGTATCCTCGACCTGTTATAAAATCGCTACCATTGCCCTTAAAGGCTTTAGTGTAGCCTTCGCCAGGCACTCCAGGCACATTTAAAAAATTGCCATAGCTTCTTACATAGTATGGAAACAATGCTTGATTGTCGGCCATGTAGGCATAGAAGCCCACCTTTTTACTAATATGCCCACGAAGCTCTAGCCCACGGGTATTGGTATATAGATTGGTAGCAGTTTGATTATCTTTTCCATATTGAAAATGAATCACAGGGTTAATATGCAGGTCTAGTCCATTAACCGATACATGGTAAAAATCGGCTTTATTGGTAAAAAAAGTTTTAAGCAAACCCTTTTTACTGTTATGACTGGCATATTTACTCCATTCGTTATTGTCTTGAGACAAATATTGAAGATTGAATACATCACGTTTGGATAACTGGTAACTGGTGTGGTTGCCTACTGAATCGACCCACTGACCTACAAACTGCCTATCGGCTGGTTTGTTAGCAGAATGTTGGAAAGGAATTGCCAAAGGAACTTCAATGTCCATACGATCTAGCAAGTGGTAATAATCTTTGTTGGCAGTAGGCACATACACCCCTTGTGCCATAAGATGAGTGGCAATGCAGCTTACAAATAGTTGAATACCTACATAAGCACTTATATTTCTTCTGATAAAAGTATGCCTCATAAAGATTGTTGATAAATAATGATTACTTGCTATAAATTAAGAGAATACTTTATTGAATTATTATAATATTATATATTACTTTATAGTTACGATGATAAATAATGCTCATCGTTTAATTTCAATCTACCTATTCCAAGATTCAAATTTATGATATTAATTTATGTATCAAAGATTACCCCTCGTGTAGATTATATTTTTAATCTATTTTTCTCTAGTTTGATAAAAATAGATTACCAGCTTACCGACAACATCCAAACGTACCAATCGGAGCGGGGTGCAAAATTTTGTTATGGCAAAACCCCTTGCGACGATGGATTATTTTTTGCTGCTGCCGATATATTATTTGAAAATAAAATTTTTCCTCAGCCATTGCAAGGCATCAAGCCTGGTATGGATGCTGAACTTTTTAAGGTAAATGCAGGTATTCTACCTTTTGATGTATTTGCATCGGCATTTTATTTGGTCTGTCGCTATGAAGAATACTTGCCACATTTTAAAGACCGCCACGGTCGCTACAAAGTCGAAGATAGCCTAGCCTATAAAGCAGATTTTTTGGGCAAACCCATGATTAATATTTGGGCAAAAAAGATAGAACAAATTTTAGAACAACATTTTTCTTCTTTACAATTTCCCAAAACGAGTTTTACATTTACCCCTACTATAGACATTGATAACGCTTACGCCTACAAATACAAAGGAGCAATTAGAAGTTTTTTTTCTTGCATAGCTTTGCTTTTTCAGTTGCAATTGGGCAAGTTTTGGCATAGAATCATGGTACATTTTGGTATCAAAGACGACCCCTACGATACTTATGAAAAACAAGCAGCCATACATCAAAAATACAAAGTAAAGCCCATGTATTTTGTATTGCTAGGCAACTACGGTCAGCACGATAAAAATCTGTCGCACCGCCATCCCAAATATATTTCCCTCATAAAAAGTTTTGATAGCCATGGCAAGGTCGGGATGCACCCCTCTTACAGAGCGGCGACCAATATAAACCAAATGAAAATAGAAAAGCAGCGTCTAGAACATATACTTGGTCGCACGGTAACCCAAAGCCGTGCACACTACATTCGTATAGCCCTGCCCGATACCTATAGGATGCTAGAAGAAATAGGAATCACCGACGATTATTCGATGGGCTATGCAGCACAGCCAGGCTATAGAGCAAGTATTGCATCGCCTTTTTATTTTTACGATTTGGAAGAAGAAAAAGCCACTAATTTGCGTGTACACCCATTTGCGGTGATGGACACCACGCTTAAAAAATACCTGCACATTCGAGCCAAAGATTTGATGGATTATCTCTATCCACTAATAGAAGAGACTAGGGTAGCACATGGAAACTTTACTTTTATATTTCACAACGAATCTATGGGTGGCTCTAAAGTTTGGAAAAACTGGGGTTCTGTTTACGAAGATTTTATGCGTATATTGAGTGCTAGGCACTAAAGGAAAGGGAAGCGTGCTTTTGCAATTTGTGATTATGTTATGAACGCTCTCTAAAATTTCATCATTTCCCAATAGCAAAATAGCCCTTGCCATCTTTTTTGCGTAAATTGGGAAATGGAATACACGATGGTGCAGATAGATGAATTATTGAAATACCTTGCTGTGTTTGCTACCAGCATGATAAAGTTTATTGGTGGCCCGCTACTGGGTGCAGGTTCGGGAATAGGTTTTGTAGAAACCATTTTACTCACTTTTTTAGGAATGATGACCAGCGTAGTGCTTTTCTCTACCCTACTGGGAGATAGGTTTAAAAACTGGCTTACCAATACCCTTTATAAAAATCAGAAAGTATTCTCCAACAAATCTCGACGTATCGTAAGAGTTTGGAAAAGCTATGGTTTGCAAGGTGTAGCATTTCTTACTCCCATTTTGTTTAGCCCTATTGTAGGTACTTTGATTGCCTCATCATTTGGCGAAACCCGCAAACGAATCTTTATTTATATGATGGTGAGTGCTATTTTTTGGTCAGTACTACTTTCTACCATTATTTATTTAATCAAAAATGGGGGTCAATTATCTGCTTAATTATTTAAGTAGCTCGTAGGTAAAATAGCTGCCTGCATAAGCCAGCAAAGTCATGTAGGCAAATTGTATCAGCGGCCATTTCCACCCCTGTGTTTCTCTATACACCACCGCAACAGTGCTCATACACTGCATAGCAAACACATAAAAAATAAGTAATGAAAATGCCAAAGCCAATGAATACATAGGCTTGCCTGTAGTTACATCTATTTCGTTCTTCATTTTTTCTCTAATGGTATTGGGTTCGTCGCTACCTACACTGTATATGGTGGACATAGTGCCTATAAACACTTCTCTTGCTGCAAAAGAGGTAATGAGTGCTATACCTATTTTCCAATCAAAACCTAGGGGGCGAATGGCAGGTTCAATCATTTTTCCAAAATGCCCTGCATAAGACGCTTCTAGTTTTCTAGACGCTTCCAAATTTCCAGTTTCGGTAGCTGTAAGGCCATGCACTTCTGCATACTCTGCCGCTGAATAGGTTGCTTGGGTCATACTGTCGCTGGGCCCGTACGATGCTAGTACCCATAGCACAATGGATATAGCAACGATTACTTTGCCAGCTTCAAATACAAAGGTTTTTACTTTTTCTACTATCGCCAATCCTACATTTTTCCAACGAGGCATTTTGTAAGAAGGCAGCTCCATAATGAAATAGCTTTTTTGCTTGTTTTTCAAAATCAAATTCATTGCAGCCCCAGTCACCACGGCCGCAGCAAACCCAAGAAAGTATAAGCCCATAAGCGTAAGGCCTTGCAAGTTCAATACGCCCAATACTTTTTGCTCGGGCACTACCAAGGCAATAAGAATAGTAAAGACAGGGATGCGTGCCGAACAACTCATCAGCGGAGTTACAAATATGGTGATGATTCTGTTTTTCCAATTGTCGATGCTGCGGGTAGCCATGATGGCTGGCACAGCACAGGCAACGCCCGAAATTAGAGGTACTACGCTTCGCCCATTCATGCCAAATTTGCGCATGAATTTATCCATAATAAACATAACCCTAGACATATAGCCCGATTCTTCAAGTATGGCAATGAAAAGAAATAAGATAGCAATTTGAGGAATAAATATCAGCACACCACCCAACCCAGCAATAAGCCCATCGGTAAGCAAATCGGTCAATTTAGAAATGGGCAAGATATCTTTCAATGTTGCATTCAGTAAGGCTATGCCCCCATCTATCCAATCCATGGGAATGGCTGCCCATGCAAATATGGATTGAAAAATAACAAAAAGAACGCCAAAGAAAATACCATAGCCCCAAATAGGATGGGTAAGCACACGGTCTATTTTATAACTTATTTTCTCGGTTGTGGTGGCATGTAGGTTGGTAACACATTTTTTAATGATGGTTTCGATAATTTCATACCTAGCAGTAGTTTCCTGTATCTGCAATACCACACTTTGAAAATTGTATTGTTTATTTATTTCTGCAATCGCTGCCTTCTGCACCACACTAAGGCTTTGTATATTCTTGCGGTACTGGTGTGCCAGTAGCAATGCCAAGTAATCGTTGGTCAGTTTTAGCTTTTCTTTCAGTTCTTTCACCACTTGCGGTGCCAAATCGGTGGCTTTGAGAAATGGCTGCTGAGCTTCTGCATACCCTTGAACTATAATTTCTTTCAAATTGGTAATACCTGCACCATTTCTAGCGTTGATAGGCACTACAGGTACTTTTAGTTCTTTGCTTAGTTGCTCTACATTGATTTTAATGCCAGATTTTACAGCCACATCGAGCATATTCAACGCCAATATTACGGGAAACCCCAAATCTACTACTTGGGTAAATAGCAAGAGATTACGTTTTAAATTAGAAGCATCGATGGTGATGATGATTAAATCGGGATGGCTGGGGTCTATCGTGTTGTTTAAAAAGTCAAGCACCACTTGCTCGTCTAGTGATTTGGGATAAAGGCTATAGGTGCCAGGCAAATCAATAATATCAGCTTTAACATGAGCAGATATGATGGCTGAGCCTGTCTTTTTATCGACGGTAACACCAGGGAAATTTCCTATTTTTTGATTTAGGCCAGTAAAATGGTTGAAAAGGGAAGACTTGCCGCTATTGGGGTTGCCCACCAAGGCGATTTTTAAAAATTTCTCTACCATAGTTTAATTTTTCAAAAGAATGGTAGCGGCCTCGTCCATACGTAAAGATAAATTGTACCCACATACTTCTATACATATTGGCCCATTCCACGGGGCTTTATAGGCAACCTGCACTTCTGAGCCTGGTAAGCAACCCATTTCTATTAGCTTTAAAGACATTTCTTCATCCTGCAAACAACAAATAGTAGCTTTTTGACCAATGGCTAATTGTGCCAGATTTTTTTGAATTTGAATGGGTGCTGTATCCAATTTTTATTTAGACTGAATTTAAACAAAGGTAATCACACTAAGATTGGGATACAAGATGAAAGAGTAAAAAATGTATGGGTCGTATCTGTCAAATTCAATTTTGCAGCAAGCCTATTTGTGGCATAAAAGGCTTTTACTCCTTTTTGATGATATTATTAAACTTGCCAATTAAAAGTAAAAAAGTATTTTAACATTTATGTCTTTATAGAAATTTTGCAATTGCCTTAACATTGCCCAAGTTCCCTGCAACTATACTCTATCCAATATTTAAAATTTTGAGCTAACTTGCAACGCAAATTTTTGGAACAATACCAAAAGCATTCTTTAACACTATATCATGGCATTTCAACAATTCAAGCCCGAGAAAAAAGACGTTATATTTGGAATACATCCTATTATCGAAGCTATTGAGGCAGGCAAAGAAATAGAGCGTATTCTATTGCAAAAAGACCATCAAAGCCCACAGTTAAAAGAGTTGCTGGGGCTTGCTGCCACTCGTCATATTCCTTATCAAAAAGTACCAGTTGAAAAACTTGACGGCATTACCAAAAAAAACCATCAAGGGGCGATATGCTTTATATCGGCAATCACCTACGCATCGCTAGACCATGTGCTGCAAGCAGCTTTTGAAAGTGGTAAAGCACCAGTGGTAATGGTGCTAGACCGAATTACTGATGTGAGAAATTTTGGTGCCATAGCCCGTACTGCAGAGTGCTGTGGCGTAGATGCCATAGTAGTGCCTACTCGTGGTAGTGCCCAAATCACCGGAGATGCCATCAAAACTTCAGCTGGTGCATTGAATCACATTCCTGTATGTAGAGAAGAAAATTTAAAAAATGTACTTACTTACCTAAAAGAATGTGGGTTGCAATTGGTTTCTTGTACCGAAAAAGGCAAAGAATCTGTTCATAAATTTGACTTTACCACGCCTGTAGCCATCTTGTTTGGCTCAGAAGAAGACGGTATTTCAGACGAATATTTGAAAAAATCAGATGCAATATTGAAAATACCAACAGTGGGCAAAATAAATTCGCTCAATGTATCAGTAGCAGCAGGGATGGTGCTGTATGAAATGCTACGCCAACGAACTGTGTAAATACCATGGCAAAAAAAGAAAAAAATAGAGAAGGGATTATATATTCTACCAACCCAGATTTTGAATATCAAACCAACGAAGAAGCGGAAGCCAGTACGCTTGCACCCGCCAAACAAGATTTGCGTGTAACGATAGATGCAAAGATGCGTGCAGGCAAGCAGGTAACGCTGGTATCAGGATTTGTAGGCACTTCTCAAGATTTGGAACTACTAGGCAAAAAATTAAAAACGAAGTGCGGCGTAGGTGGAACTGTAAAAGATGGGTTGGTAATATTGCAAGGAGACTTTCGTGACAAGGTGCTGAAAGCCTTGCTAGACGAGGGTTACAAGGCAAAGAGAGGAAATTAAAAAAAATTGGGGTAACTTTTTCTCACCCCAAAACTATATTTCAAAAATCTCATCTAACGGTACTACTAAACCCGGCAACGTCTTCACTTCTATCACATCATCCTCAGCATATTTTTGGTGCAACACATATTTGTTTTCTTGCAAATGAAAGACTTCGACAATTTTTACAAATGGATAGACCAACCAATATTCTGCAACTCCAGCTTCCTCGTAAAGCTGATATTTAGTTATTGAGTCGTGTTTGGAATTGGATGGCGAAATTATTTCAATGATTAAATCTGGAGCTCCATTGCAGCCTTTTTCATCTAACAATTCTGGGTTGCAAACTATACACAAATCGGGCTGTACTACAGTGATTGATTCTTCATCATTAGTTACTCTTTTTAGCCTAACATCGAAGGGGGCATAAAATACTTCACATTTCTTACCGTGCAAAAAATTAGCAAACAATCTTGTAAGCCTTGTACTTATTCTCTGATGCGACATAGAAGCACTAGGACTCATTTTTCTTATGAATCCTTTGATTAACTCTACACGCTCATCGAACCACCACGTAAGATAATCGGCGTAGGTGTATCGCTTGCTGAGGTCGAGATCGGCAAAATTGGTAATGCGCTTGGTAGGTTCCATGGTATTCAATTTAAGAAATAATTTTTTAGCATAGAAATGCAATTATTCATAAATCCTATTTTACATACTTGGCTTTTGCCCAGCCAACTGACCACCATCTGCAACTATTACTTGACCTGTGATGAAGCTGCTTTCTTCACTTGCTAAAAACAAAAAGATAGGTGCTATTTCTTCTACCCTCCCTGGGCGGTTAAGCGGAATGTAGCGGTCAACAAAGTTTTTAGTAAATTCTGGAGAGTCTATTTCCATCGACATTGGCGTTTGAATATACCCTGGGCAAACAGCATTTACCCGTATTCCTAAATGTGCCAATTCTAGTGCCATAGTTTTGGTAAGCATCACTATTGCACCTTTAGAAGCGTTGTAATGAGCGTAGCCTGCCTCGCCATCCAAGCCATTTTTGCTTGCCATGTTTACTACTGCTCCTTGTTTTCTTGCGGCCATAACCTTACATACCGCCTGCGACACATGGAAATATCCTGTCAGGTTTACGTCTATAATCTTTTTCCATTCTGCTTCTTCAATAGATAAAAATGGTGTTTCCATAGCTATTCCTGCATTGTTAACCAAAATATCAATTGGCTGTATGGATTCTAGCTTAGTGACCACCTCGTTTACAGTAGTTCTATTGGCAATATCTACAGCGAAAATATGGGTCGTTTGGGTAATCGCTTTCAAGGATTCTTTTGCAATTTTCAAATTTTCTAGATTATTGTCTAACAATGAAACTACCGCACCTTCTGCTGCAAATTGTTTTGCAATTTCATACCCTATACCTCTGGCAGCACCTGTTATTACTACATGTTTGGCTGTAAAGCGATTTTTTATCATAAAATTTTGGAGTTATATTTTTTTAAAATTAAGAATAATTGGTTCTTTGTTTTTTATTATCAAAGAAAAATATTCCAATGAAAAATAAATTGAGAAGTCAGCAATGGTTTTGGGGTGCAAATGAGACAGGTCTTTTACATCAAGGTGCATTGCGTGCAGCAGGTATCAATATGGACAATTACCATGGCCAGCCCATTATAGGCATTGCCAATACTTGGTCTCAGTTGAACAATTGCAACATGAGTCTAAAATTGGTTGCCGAAGATGTAAAAAAAGGGGTGATAGCTGCTGGTGGCATACCGCTGGAATTTCCGGTTATTTCTTTGGGCGAAGAATTGATGAAGCCCTCGGCCATGCTGTACCGCAATTTACTTTCAATAGATGTAGAAGAAAATTTACGTGCCTACCCTATTGATGGTGTGGTGTTGCTAGGCAATTGCGACAAAACCGTACCTGGACTATTGATGGGTGCTGTAAGTGCTAATTTCCCAACCATACAATTAAATGCAGGGCCCAAACAAGTGGGCATTCACAAAGGTCAAAGACTGGGTAGCGGTACCGATTTGTGGAAATATTGGGACGAGTTACGTATAGGTAAAATTGATGAAAAAGAATGGCAAGACATAGGCAAAGCACTAAGCTGTGGCTTTGGTGCTTGCAATACTATGGGCACGGCATCGACCATGAATGGAATTATGGAAGCTCTCGGCATGATGCCACTAGGGTCTAGTACCATGCCAGTCAATTGTGCCGAGCGTACACAAGCCTCTATCGATGCAGGAAAACGCATTGTAGCGATGGTGCATGAAGACTTAAAACCTTCGGATATACTGACTAAGGGAGCATTTGAAAATGCAATTCGAATGTTGCTGGCGCTAGGTGGTTCGACTAATGCTGTAATTCACCTAACCGCTATTGCAGGGCGATTGAATATTAATTTATTCCCTGAAAGTTTTGATACACTTGGAGCACAAATTCCTTGCGTGGTAGATGTACAGCCATCGGGTACCAAATTAATAGACGAATTTCATGAAGCAGGTGGTATGCCTGGGGTTCTGGCAAGAATACATGATTTCTTAGACTTATCGGTAACGACCTACACTGGACAAAAGTTAGGTGATTTAATTACCGAAAATATAAAAGCCGATGAAACTATTATCAAGCCTTTAAATGAAGCTATTTGTATGCCGCCCACATTGGCTGTATTGCATGGCAATCTTGCACCTAACGGAGCAATAATCAAAGTGGCAGCAGCTAGTAAAGATTTGCTCGTACACACTGGAAAGGCTGTTGTTTTTGAAAACTACGACGACATGCTAGACCGCATCGACGACCCCAATTTAGAAGTGGAAGCTACTTCTGTTTTGGTATTGAAAAATGCTGGTCCTAAAGGCGTGCCTGGAATGCCAGAGTGGGGTATGATACCTGTACCCACAAAGCTGCAACTTTTAGGAGTAAAAGATATGGTACGCATCAGTGATTCTCGCATGAGCGGTACTAGTTTTGGTACAGTAGTATTGCACGTATCGCCCGAGGCCTACTTGGGTGGGGCAATTGGCTTGATTCAAAATGGAGATTCCATTACTTTAAATGTACCAGATAGAAAAATTCAACTCAATATTTCAGATGCTGAGTTGAATAAAAGACAACAAGCATGGATTCCTACAACGCCTAAGCATACGAGAGGCTATCCTAGTTTGTACATCAAAGAAGTGCTACAAGCCAATGAAGGTTGCGATTTTGATTTCCTAAAACCGAAAAATGCGGAAGAGTTAAAATTTGTTGAGCCTATTGTAGGTAGGTCGTGAGAAGGTAGTAACACTACCTTTCCATCACTGTTCCACATTGTTTACACGTACGTAATTCAGTGTTGCTGTAAAATCTATCCATAACTACTGGCAGTTGTTTTACAATGTCCGTTAATTCTATATACTCTTCGTGCAACTTGTGATTGCAGCTTTCGCAGTACCACTGGAAGCCATCTTGCTCGCCTTGGTTTCTGTGTCTTTCAATAACCAACCCTACGGTGTTTGCTAGTCGTTGCGGGCTATGGGGTATGTTTGGTGGCAACAAAAATATATCTCCTTCATTAATGGCAATGTCTAAATTTTTTCCATCTTCAATAATCTTCAAAACGATATTCCCTTCTAGCTGATAAAAAAATTCTTCGCCTT